>NZ_JCACHA010000775.1:0-9727 GCF_059503625.1 Skermanella sp. | reverse complement strand
GCCGTAGACGATGAAGAGGGACCGCTCGACGGTCTCGCGCTCCGGCTCCTGCCGAAGCCATTCATCGACCTGGGCACGCAGGTTGTAGGGGCTTCCCGGTTCATAGGCGCGGGCGCCGCCGACCGCATAGTTGGTGCCGCCGGACGCAACGGGGTCGACGCTGAGATTGAAATGGCGGGCGACATGTTCAACCCATACCGGGCCGTTGCTGAAACGCGCTCCCGCGGCGTTTCCGGTATCGGACAGACTGTCGCCGAACACGGTAACGGTGTCGAACCGGGTTTCCTGAGCGTCCGAACTGGCCGGATTGAAGGCTGCACACATAATAAATACCGTAGTGATGATCCAAGAGATCGGACGTGTCATGCTGCTCCCCCGGGGCTTGGCGCTGTCCGCCCCCGTTAACAAGCGGAACGCGGATTTGGGCACATCCACTGCCCTCAGGTGTTTGACTGGGGGTTCAAACCAGGGTCCAAAACTCGAAAAGTCCGTAATCGCGAAGGCTTAGTTACATGGAAGTTCGGATTCGCCGGTGGGGTGCGGCGCTGATGCTCGCAGGGTTGGTCGCGGGCGCGTCGGGTGCCGTCATCGCCCAGGAGGAATCGGAACAGAACGATCCCGGCTGGGTGACGCGCCAGATCCAGGGCTTGCTCAGCGGCCCCGGCCGCACCGTCACGATCGGCAGGGTCAATTCGAGCTGGAGCCTGGACGTAACGATCCACGACCTCGCCATCGCCGACGACGACGGCGTCTGGCTCAACGTCGATCAGGCGAAACTCGACTGGGCGGCCGGCGCCCTGTTCCGCCGCGAGTTCCGGATCAGCGGCCTCGACGTCAACCACATGACGCTGGAGCGCCTGCCGGCAAGCCAGCCGGAGCCGCCGCCCAGCGACGAACCCTTCAGCCTGCCCCAGCTTCCCGACCTGCCGGTCGGCCTGGATCTCCAGCGCCTGGCGGTGAAGAAGCTCGACCTTGGCGCGCCCGTGCTCGGCGGCGAAGCCGCCAGCCTGACGATCGACGGCAGCGCCAAATTGGGGCGCGCCGAGGACGGCGTCGCCGCCAACCTCAAGATCGACCGGCTGGACAAGCCGGGCGGCGCCAGGCTGGTGATGGACTATGCGCCCGGCACGGAACAGCTCGACCTCGACCTGACGGTGGAGGAACCGGAAGGCGGCGTGATCGCCAGGGCCGCCGGCATTCCTGGTCTGCCGCCGGTCAACGTCGCCTTGCGCGGCTCCGGCCCGCTCTCGGGCTGGGACGGAAGGCTGGACGGCAATGCCGGCGACATCGCCCGGATAGGAGCCGACGCCAATATCCGGGGCATCCAGACCGCCGAAGGCGGCCAGGGCTACGGCATGACGATCCGTGGCGACACCGCCTTCTCCCGCATGCTCGATCCGCAGACTGCCCAGATCGTCGGCGACAGCGTGGGGTTCCAGGCCGAAGCCGCGATCGACCCCAACCGCCAGATCGCCCTGACCCCCGCCCGCGTGACGATGGCCGCCGGAACCCTGAACCTTTCCGGCGCCTACCGCTTCGACCCACAGGAACTGGACTTCGATTACGTGGTCGAGGCAGGCGCCGACTCTTCCCTGCGGGCCCTGGCGCCCGATGTGAGCTGGCAGAACGTGCGGCTGTCGGGCAAGGCCGCCGGTCCGGTCAACGCTCCGACGATCACCGCCGACCTCGCCGCCGACAGGATCGACGCCGTTCAGGCGGCGGTGGACCGTGCCGTGCTGCAACTCCGTGCGGTGCCTTCAGGTCCGCTGGATCAGGCAGGCTCGACTGTCGCGGTTACGCTGAACGGTGGCCTGACCAATCCGACCATGGCCGGCGACCCGCGCGTGGCTCAGGTGGCAGGCCCCGAGGTCAAGATCGCCGGCAATGCCGTGGTCACGCCCGGCACCGGAGAGATCCGCGTCGATGACCTGCGGGCGGACACCGCAGCCGGAGCCGCCACGGCCACGGCCCTCGTCCGAGAATGGGGCAAGGCGATAAGCGCCCAAGCGGGCCTCGAAGTGCCCGATCTGGCCAAGCTGCCGGACGTGCCGGTTTCCGGAACCGCCACCATTCGCACCGACCTCGCCATGGAAGGCAGCGGGCAGACGTTGCGCGGTACCGCGACCGCCGATCTCAGCGGCCTCGATAGCGCCGACCCCGCCATTCAGCAGATGATCCGTGACGTGGCGGGCGATGCCGTCACCTTCCGCCTCGCCGCCGACAGCGACGATGCGGCGCAGACGATCAACGTGACCGAACTGGCCCTGAACGCGCTGGTCGGCAGCCTGACCGGCCATGCCACCGTGCGCGAATTCGGCCAGGACGTCGCGGGCAATGCCGTCCTGGACGTGCCGGACCTCTCCCGTCTTGCCGGCGTGGCCGGAGCGCCCCTCGAAGGCGCCGCAAAGCTCAACGCCGATCTCACCGGCGGCAACCAAGCGACGTTGGTCCGGGCCGACCTGTCCGGCGAAGCAACAAACCTGCGGACCGGCACGCCGCCGGCCGACGCCCTGGTCGGCCGCAAGATGGATCTGGTCGGACTGGTCACCGTCGGCACGGACGGATCGGTCGATCTGTCCAGCCTGAAGATCGACGGTCAGCACGTGGCGCTGACAGCATCGGGCGCCCTGAAGGACAATACCCTCAACGCGAAGTGGCGCGCCAGCCTGCCGCGCCTCGCCGTCCTGTCGGAGCCATTGCAAACCCCGATAGCGGGCTCCACCGTGCTGGACGGCACCGCTTCCGGCCCGCTGGATGCGCTGGAAGTGCGAGCCGATCTGGCTGGCCGCGACCTGCTCGTCTCCGGCCGCACCGTGCCGCGTGCCGATCTGGCCGTGCGGGCGACCCATCTGCCGGGCTCGCCGCGCGGTACCCTGACGGCCCAGGCGATCGTAGACAAACACCCGCTCGACGCCAAAACGGCCTTCGCGCTGGAAGGCGAAAGGCTGAACCTGACCGACATTTCGCTGGGAGCTGAACAGAACCGCATCACCGGTGCCATCCGGGTGGCGCTGGACCGCATGACCGCATCCGGCAAGCTGGGCGGCGACATGCGCAACCTCGGCGTCTTCTCCGCATTGGCCGGCCAGACCTTGGGCGGCAGCGGACGCCTGGACGTCAAGCTGGACGATCCCAAAGGACAGCAGGCCGCGACCGCAACGGTGCGGGGCCGGAACATCTCCGTCACCGGGCCGCAGGGTCCCGTCCTGGCGGTCAAGCGGCTGAACCTCGACGCCGATGTCAAGGATGCGCTGGGCGCGATGCGGTTCGACGCCAAGCTGGATGGCTCGGGCGTCGCCGCCGGCGGCGCCGACTTGGCGACGCTGACCGCGTCCGCTTCCGGCACGCCCGCCAAGGCGCAGTTCCAGGCGCAGACCAACGGTAAAGCCGGGTCCCCGGCCCAGCCGGCGCGGATCACGCTGGCCGGAGGCTTCAACCAGGAAGGCGCGCTCCAGAAGCTCCGGCTCGACAAGCTGGACGGCACCTATGGCGGCCAGCCGTTCCGGCTGGTCAACCCCGCCACCGCGACCATCGGCCCGAACCGCTACGAGGTGCGCAACCTGCTTCTCGCCAGCCGAGACGGCCGCATCGCCCTGGATGCCGGCCTCGTCCGCAACGCTCTGGAGGGCACCGCGACCCTGACGCGGGTGCCGCTGTCGCTGGCGTCCCTGGCGGCTCCCGGCCTTGGCGTGGACGGGCAATTGGACGGCAAAGCAACCTTCGCCGGCACCATTGCCGACCCGCGCGCCGACCTGAACCTCAAGGTTTCCAACATGGGGCTGGAGGGGGGAGAGGCCGCCGGCCTGACCGGCATCGACATCGACACAACCGGACGCTGGCGGAACGGCAGGCTGGCGCTGGACGGCAACGCCACGACCCGCAAGCGCGGCGGAATCGACATGAGGCTCCAGGCCGAAGTGCCGCTGGTGCTGCGGCAGGAACCCTTGACGGTGGACATGCCGCAGAACGCTCCGATCAGCGCCGCCCTGCGCGGCAATGTCGAGTTGGCGACCTTCAACGACCTGCTCGCCACCACCGGCGACCGGGCACAGGGACGGCTGGACATCAACCTGAACGCCGGCGGGTCGCTCGCCAACCCGCAGCTGGGCGGCGACGCCACCATCGCCGACGGACGGTACGAGAACCAGGCGGCGGGCACGGTGATCAGCGAGATCGTCATGAGATTGCGCGGCGACGGCAAGCGCCTGACGATCGACAAGTTCGCCGGCCGGACGCCGGGCGGCGGCGCGGTGGAGGCTTCGGGCTCCGTCAATGTCGATCCGGCCGACCCACAGGCCTTCGATGTCCGCGTCGGCGCCAGCAACGCTCAGCTGGTTCAGATCGACCTTGCCACGGCGAAGATCGACACGCTGCTAAGCCTGACTGGACCGCTCGACAATCCCCTGCTCCAAGGGCCGGTCACCATCGAGCGCGCCGACATCCGCATTCCGGAACAGATGCCGCCGAGCGTAGTGGACATAAAGGTGGAGGAAATCAACCGCCGCGGAGGACCTCCGATCCAGCCGGAGGAGCCGGCTCCCGAAGCCTCCCCGTTCCAGCTTCGGCTGGACATGACGGTCAAGGCGCAGAACCAGATCTTCGTGCGTGGACGCGGACTGGAAATCGAGATGGCGTCCGACGTGACGGTCGGCGGGACGGCGACCGAGCCGGTAATCGGTGGCGGACTCAAGCTGGTGAACGGCACGCTGGACCTGCTGACCAAGCGGTTCGAGTTCAGCCAGGCGAACGTCGACTTCGTCGGCGACGGCAGCACCGACCCCGTCCTGGACGTCATAGCCACCGCCAAGGCGACAGACATCACGGCCCAAGTCGTGGTCACGGGCCGCGCATCGTCTCCCAAGGTCGTCCTGACCTCCACTCCGGAACTGCCCCAGGACGAGGTCATCGCGCGTGTCCTGTTCAACAAGTCGTTCAACGAACTCAGTGCGTTCGAGGCGATCCAGCTGGCCCAGTCCGTCGGCCAGCTTGCCGGTATCGGCGGCGGCCCCGGCGTGCTCGACAGCGTCCGAAACACGCTGGGCATCGACCGGTTGGAGATCCTGAGCGGCGAGGAGGGCGAAGGCCTGTCGGGCGCAGGCGTAGCGGCTGGCCGCTATGTCTCCCGAGACGTCTATGTCGGCGCCGAACAGCGGGTCGGAGAGGCCGGCAGCCGCGTGGTGGTCGAGATCGACCTGACCGACAACCTGAAGGTCCGCACCGATGTCGGAACGAACTCGGGCGCCGGCGTCGGTATGCTCTACGAGTGGGAGTACTGAGGCCGTGCCAGGCATCGGGCGTCTTGTCGAACTGCTGAAGGGCGACCGGCCGGTCCGCAATCTGGCCGGACGCCTGCTCTGGCAGACCGGGCTGTGCCGCCGCTTCACGATCCGGAAGGACGGCTACAGGTTGCGGTTCTTCCCGTCCTCCGTCTCCTGCGCCTACTGGATAGATCCGGACGCCCGCGCCGACGACGAACGGGTGGTGACGCGGATGCTCGATCCGGGCGGGACCTATGTCGATGTCGGGGCGAATGTCGGAACGCTGGCCGCCGCAGCGGCGGCGAAGGTCGGTCCTTCCGGCCGCGTCGTCGCGGTGGAGGCGAACCCGACCATCGCCGGCTTCCTGCGGGAGAACATGCTGCTGAACGGCTTCGGCCATGTGCAGGTCCATAACCGCGCCGTGGGGTCGGCTCCCGGCACGGTCCGGATTTCCCAGCGGCGGGCCGACGACATGAACTTCGTCTCCGCAGAGGGCGACGGAGTCACGGTCGAGATGACGACGCTGGACGATCTGGCGGGCGATCTCGGCACCATCGACCTGCTGAAGATCGATGTCGAGGGCTTCGAGAAGTTCGTGCTGGAAGGCGCCGCAAAGACACTATCGGCGGCACGGAACGTCTATATCGAGCTTTTCGACGAAAACTTCGCCCGGTACGGCTATGGCTCCCGCGAGATCCTGGACCGGCTGAAAGCCGCCGGCTTCGCCTGCCTCACGGTCCAGCCGGACGGCAGCCTGAGCGCGGACGAGCCCGACACGACCCTGTGCCTCAACGTGCTGGCAACCCGCGACGCCAGCGCTCTGGAGCGTCGCGGGTTCCGCATGCCGTCGTCCGTCAAATACTCAGGCGCTTGAAGATCGGCTCCGGAATGTTGCGGATGATCGTCATGATGATCCACCAGAAGGCGGGGAAGTAGCGGACCTCAGCACCCTTGGCGGCATAGCGCAGGCAAGCTCGGGCGCAGTCCTGGGGCGAGGCCACCAGGAACAGCCCCGGCATTCCCCAGGTCATGGTCGTGTCGATGAACCCCGGCTTGACCGTCGTCACCGTCACCCCGGCGCGGAACAGGCGTGCCCGCAGACCTTGCAGATAGGCGTGAAGGCCGGCCTTGGCCGATCCGTAGACGTAGTTCTTGATCCGCCCCCGATCCCCTGCGACCGACCCCAGCACGACGACATGTCCCTTGCCCTGCGCTTCCAGCCTGGGCGCCAGCCGGTGCAGAACGGAGACCGCTCCGGCGTAGGTCGCCTGGATGGTCCGCTGGGCCTGATCCGGATCGCGGTCGATAGCCGCCTGATCCGGCATCAGCCCGAACGCCAAGAAGACGTTGAGCGGCCCCGCTCCGAACTCCGCCGCCAGTTCAGCGCACCGCGCCACGAAAGCGTCGTGGCTATCGACAGCTTCGGCGTCGAACTCCACCACGCGCACGGCGACGTTGTGACGGATGCCGATATCGGCGGCGCTCCGGTCCAGGTCGTCGCGGTCGCGGCCGGCCAGCAGGACGTTGGAACCTTCGGCCGCCGCCTCCAGCGCGAAGGCCCGCGCGATCGAGGACGACGCCCCCAGGACCAGCCATGTCGCGGCGCTCATGACGGAACTCCAACGTTTTCCCGGATGTTCAGCCGGCGCGCCATGTCGGACTGCATGCGGCGCTCCGGGTCGATGTCGTCGAGCACGGCGCGGAATTCCCCCAGTTTCGGATACATGCGGGCGAAGCTGGCTGCGTCCAGGACGGCGTCCTTGGCCAGATAGACCCGTCCGCCCTGGTCCAGCGAGATGGCGGCCAGCCGGGCCAGCAGGTCCTCCACGCCGTCGCGGCGCGGGAAGTCGAGCGCCAGGGTATAGCCCCGCATCGGGAACGACAGATGCCCCCTGCCCTCGCCGCTCAGCGTCTTCAGCACCGCCAGGAACGAGCCGGCCCGCGCATCGGAGATCGCCTCCAGCATGCGGCGCATACCCACGGCGGCCCCGGCATCCGGGATGACGCTCTGGAACTGGTAGAAACCGCGCTTGCCGTAGATGCGGTTCCAGTGATGGATCGCGTCGAGCGGGTAGAAGAACTGCCGGACCGGCAGGGTCCGCGTCCGCCCTTCCGCCGGAACCCGGCTGTAATAGGCTCGGTTGAACAGGTTGATGCTCAAGGGATTGAGCACGAAGCCGGGCAGATCGACCGGCACCGCCCGGGCCTTCTTGGCCCCTGCCGGAACGGCGCCGGCGCCCGCTTCCGCCGTCTCCGCGGTTTCCAGGATGCCGCGCCCCAACTCGCCGCCGCGCGCCATGCCGTCGATCCAGCCGACGCTGTAGCCGGCCTTCTCGCGCGCCTCCGCCAGACCGGCCATGAAGGCGTCAAGGTCGGACATCCGCCGTTCCCGCACCACGACGGCTCCCGACGCCACCGGTCGCAGCCGGAAGCAGACGTTCAGGATCACGCCGGTCAGGCCGATGCCGCCAATGGTCGCGGCGAACAGCTCCGGACGCTCCTCCGGCGATACCCGGACCAACTCTCCGGATGGCAGGATCAGGTCGAGCCACAGGACATGGTCGCCGAAGCTGCCGGCCCGGTCGTGGTTCTTGCCATGGATATCGTTGGCGACGGCGCCGCCGACGGTGGCGAAGGCGGTCCCGGGCGACGTCGGCGGCAGGAACCCGCGCGCCAGGAACGCGTCGAGCAGGTCGTCGAAGGTGACGCCCGCTTCGCAAACCAGCGTTCCGTCAGACGGATCGAACGAGACCATCCGGTTCAGCCGTTCGGTCAGCAGCGTGTGCCCGCCGCCGTTCAGCGGCGCGTCGCCATAGCTGCGGCCCCTGCCAAAAGCCAGGATGCCGTTGTCGTGGCGGGTGCCCAGCATGCGGACAGCGGCCGGAGCGCGCTCCGGCCGGCAGGCCGCCACCTCGGCCCGGCTGGTTCTTCCCCAGCCGGTGAGGGTCATCGTCTTCCAGGTCATAAGGTCAGAAACTCACCTGATTGCTTCGGCCGCCATGCGCTCTGCCGCCGGCTGGCGGGCGAGCCGGAAGGCGGCGGGCAGTGCTACGAACCCGAGCCCGACGGCGAACCACAGCGTGGTCAGCCGGATGATCAGGGTTGCGGCCAGCGCCGTATCGGCCGGTACGTGGAGCAGCGTCAACAGGGCGAACATGGTCGCCTCCGTCCCGCCGAGGCCGCCCGGCAGCATGGAGACGGCGCCGACCAGCATGGCGAAGGCGAACACGAAGATCGACTGCTGAAGGGTGATATCAGCGCCGAGGTCGATCAGCAACCAGTGAAGGGCGAAAGCCTCGCACAGCCAGCCGAAGACGCCCATGGCCGTGGTCAGCGCGAAGATCTTTGGGTCGAGCAGCCGGGAAGTCTTGCGGACGACGCCGCGCGCGGCGCCGAACAGCCGGGGCCAGCGGCCGACCATCCCATAGACCAGCAGGACCAGCCGCAGCGGCACATGGGGCCGCAGCAGCATCAGCAGCGCCACCCCGAGAACGCCGGCCGCGACCAGCGTCCCTGTGACATAGACGGCCCCGAAGGCCGAGATGCCGGCCAGGCAGAGCAGGACGATGGCGACGGCGTCGCCCATCCGGTCGCCGAGCAGGAGTGGCGCCGTCCGCTCGTAGCGGTAGCCGTGGCAGCGCTCCAGGAACCAAAGGCGCAGCGCCTCCCCCAGCTTGCCCGGCGTCGTCGTCATGGCGAAGCCGGCGAAGTAGTAAAGCCCGGTCCGCCGCCGCGAAACCTGGATGTCGAGGTGCTGGCTGTAGATGTACCAGCGCCATGCCCGCATCAGATAGTTCACCAGCGACAGGCCCAGCAGGCCCGCCAGCGCCATCGGGCTGAGCGTCAGCATGCGGTGCCAGACCTCTTCCAGGCCGAACCAGATCCCGACCCCCGCCATCGCCATGACGAAGACGACGGCGGTGATGACGGCGCCGTATTCGGCCCGGCGCATGAGCGAACGGGGCTGCTCCTGGAGCGCCTGCGCTCCCGGCTCGGCCGAGGCTGTGGGTTTGTTGCTCACGGTTCCTCTAGATCGGGAGATGGGCGATGGCGGCGATGGCGAAGACGGCGCCGCCGATCACCCAGGAAGTCGGGTCCTTTGCAGCATAGACGATGGGATCGTCATGCATCTTGCCCCGCGCGGTCGCCAGCCAGATACGGCATTGCCAGAACAGCATCAGCGGCACAATGCCCCAATAGGTCTGATCCAGCTTGTTGAGCCCGAGCGCCAGATCGGACTGCACATAGAGCGCCAGGACAAGGCAGGAGGTGAAGCTGGAGGCGACCCCCATCAGCTTCAGGATTTCCATGTCGCCGGCCTTGTAGCCCCGGCCCGCCGGCTTGCCCTTCCTGTCGGTCGGAAGCGCCATCAGTTCGGCGACCCGCTTGACGATGGCGAGGCTGAGGAACAGGAAGCTCGAAAACCCCAGCAGCCAGAGCGATACCGGATATCCCGCCGCTTCGCCGCC
>NZ_JCACHA010000774.1:0-9732 GCF_059503625.1 Skermanella sp. | reverse complement strand
TGCCGGCTGATATCAGCTTTAGGAGACATGACATGGTACGCATCGGCTGTGGCGCAGGGTTCGGCGGAGACCGCCTGGAACCCGCGGTCCGCCTTCTCGAAGACGGTGCCCTCGACTACCTCGTGCTCGAATGCCTGGCGGAGCGCACGATCGGCCTGGGCCAGAAGCGCCGGATGCACGATCCGGCAAGCGGCTACGATCCCCTACTGGAGCGGCGCATACGCCCGCTGCTGCCGCTCCTGAAGGAGAAGGGCACGCGCATCGTCACCAACATGGGATCGGCCAACCCGCTGGCGGCGGGGCGGAAGATAGCGCAGCTAGCCGGTGAACTCGGCCTCGACATCACCGTCGCGGTGGTGACCGGCGACGACGTGCTGAACGTCCTCGACCCGGAAGCACCCTCGATGGAGGACGGCAGGCCGTTGTCCAGCTATGGCCGCATCCTGTCGGCCAACGCCTATCTCGGCTCCGACGCCATCCTGCCGGCGCTCCAGTCCGGCGCCGACGTGGTGATAACGGGCCGTGTCGCCGACCCGTCGCTTGTCGTCGCCCCCTTGGCCCATCACTTCGGCTGGAACCTCGGCGATACCGGCCGCGTCGGCCAGGGCACGGTGGTAGGCCATCTGCTGGAATGCGCCGGACAGATCACCGGCGGCTACTTCGCCGACCCTGGACGGAAGGACGTTCCGGGTCTCGCCGACCTCGGTTTTCCTTTCGCCGACGTCGACGCCGATGGCAACTGCGTGCTCGGCAAGGTCGCCGATACCGGCGGCCTCATCACGGCCGCCACCGTCAAGGAACAGCTTCTCTACGAAGTCACCGACCCTACGGGCTACGTCACGCCCGACGTGATTGCCGATTTCCAAAAAGTCCGCATCGAACCGCTTGGCCCCGACCGCGTCGAGGTCTCCGGCGGAACCGGCAGGAATCGGCCCGACACGCTGAAGGTCAGCGTCGGCTATCACGCCGGCTATGTCGGCGAGGGTGAGATCTCCTACGCCGGAGCCAACGCGCTCGCCCGTGCCCGGCTGGCCGGCGAAGTGCTCCACGCGCGGCTGGCTTCCCAGTTCCCCGACCTTCGGGTCGAATGCCTCGGCGGCGAAGCCTTCCGCTACGGCTTCCTGGAAGGGCGGGAACCGACCCGCGAATACCGCCTCCGCATCGTCGGACGCGCCCAGTCGCAGGAGTTGGCGGAAGAAATCGGCCGCGAGGTCGAAGCCCTGCTGACCAACGGCCCCGCCGGCGGCGGCGGCGCCCGCAAATACGTCCAGGAAACCGTCGGTATCGTCTCGGCCCTGCTGCCCCGCACGAAGATCGACCCTCAGGTCATGGTCATGAGGAGCGCTCCATGAAGATTCGTCTGCACGACATCGCCCATTGCAGGGCAGGGGACAAAGGCAACACCTCGACCCTGTCGGTGATCGCCTACGATCCGGCCCAGTATCCGCTGCTCTGCCGTGAACTGACGGCGGAAGCCGTGAAAGCGCACCTGTTCCGCAACGTCCAGGGCGACGTGACCCGCTACGAGATGCCAAATGTCGGCGCTCTCCAGTTCGTCTGCCGTCAAGCGCTCCACAGCGGCGTCACCACGTCGTTGACCATCGATCCCCACGGCAAGTGCCTGAGTTCCGAATTGCTGGAGATGGAAATTCCGGCATCCCGAGTATAGCCAAAATCAACGTAGCCTTGTATCAATCCAGAGGAGTCAATCGACAAGAATAACTGGGGGGACCATGTCCATCACACGCCGCCGCTTCATGTCCATCACGCAGCGATGCCTGATCGGCGCTCTTACGGGGTTGATGTTGTTCGCAGGAACCGCCGCTCAGGCTGCCGACGCGCCGGCAAAGCGCATCATGATCTACGGCGACAGCAATACCTGGGGCTACATCCCGGTCGAAAGCGGAACGACCACCCGCTATCCGCAAGACGTCCGCTGGCCGGGCGTCCTGCGGGCGGCGCTCGGCTCAGGCTACGAGGTCGTGGACGAGGGGCTGAGCGCCCGGACGACCGACCTTCCGGATCTCACCCTGCCGCATATCTCGGGCGCCGGCCTCGATGGCTCGGCCTATCTTCCGGCCGCTATTGCGACGCACCTGCCGCTCGACCTCGTCGTCATCATGCTCGGCACCAACGACCTGAAGAAGATGTTCGACCGCTCGCCCCTGCGGATAGCACTCGGCGTCGGCAAGCTGGTCGATATCGTGGCGCAGGTCAAAGGCGGCGTCGGGACGTCCTATTCTCCGCCCAAGGTCCTCGTCCTTTGTCCGCCGCCTCTCGGCACCGTCGCACCGCCGGAGCGGGCCGAGCGCTTTGCGGGCGGCCTTGAAAAGTCGAAGGCGCTGCCGGCCTATTACGAGGCCATCGCCAAGGCGGCGAACGCCGAGTTCCTGGATGTCGGCAAGCTGACCGCGACCGACGGCGTCGACGGCATCCATCTCTCCGCTGCCGCCCACAAGGCCATCGGCACGGGCGTCGCCGACAAGGTCAAGGCGCTCCTGAAGTAAATCAGCACCCCGCGCACCACTGCACAAAAAACATCGAACGCATTCCACTCCAAATCTGTTGAGCATATCCGTACCCGGATTTGGAGTGGACCATGCCGATCAGCAGTACCGACGAACTCGAAAAGGCCATGCAGGAATTCCAGCGTCTCCGCGACGCCCCGGACGACTCGTCCGACGGCAAGCGCCGCATGGAGCTCGACGCCGAGATCAAGGCCTATGACGCCTCGCGCGGCGGCGCCGCCGAGGGTGGCGGAGAGCAGACCGGCGGCGGCAGCGGCACGCCCGGCCGCTATTGAGCCCGGCTTGCCGCTGCTTCCTCTGGTCAGCCCGGGTTCAGCAGCGGGATCCTGCGCGTCTGGCAAACTTCCTCCATATGCCGGCAGAAGGCCCGCAGAATGGGGGCGGCCAGGGCTGCCGCCTCTTCGGTCACATGAGCGTCGGCTTTCAGCACGATAGCTGGAGCCTCGCGCATCAGCCGCGCGGTCCGGAACGGTCCGATGGTTTCGTCGCAGAACATGGCGGCACCCATGATGATACCCAGGACCACATCGTCGGCACCGTGCGGATGGGCCAGCGCACGGTGAAGCTCCCGAAGGAGCGAATAGGTGACGACGGACGTGTGTTCGAGCGTGGCGGTCTGGCTCATGATGCCTCTCCCCATCAGGGTTTCCGGTATCCGTGAAGCACCAGAATCGTATTTTTTACCGGCTGACGCAGTGAACCGATTCACGTTTACGATGTATACGGCACGGATTCTTTCAGGCTTCTCCGAAAGTGCCACGAAGTAGCTGCCGTATATTTCGCCCAACCGCAGGAACATTGCTTTCCAGGCAGTGTTTTAAGGCAAATGTCACGCAAGGGGGAACGGTCATGAACAGCATCTTCTACATCATCGGCGTCGTCGTGGTCATCATCGCGATCCTGTCGTTCCTGGGTCTGCGCTAACGCGGAACGGGGCTTCGGCCGTCGGCGTCAGCCGGGGTGGAGCAGCGCCAGGATCAGGGTGATGCTGACGACCGACAGCAGCGTCGTCAGCATCACCGCGTTCACGGCGCCCTCCACATAGACCCCGAACTGATGCGCTTGCAGATAGACGTTGGCCCCGGCAGGCAATCCCGCCGTGACGGTCGCCACGACCACGGCCTCCGGCGACAGCCCCGCCACCTTGGCGGTAAGGAACCAGACGATCACCGGATGAAGCGCTAGTTTCAGGACGCTCACGGTCATCGCCTCAAGCACTTCGCGGCCGATGCGGATGGTGCTCTGGGCCAGTGCGGCTCCCAGGGCGATCAGCGCAGTCGGCGAGGCGGCCGCACCGAGCATAGCCGTCATCTTGTCCAGCGGCCCCCAGATGCCGAGCCCGGTCAGGCTCCAGAGCAGACCGCTTGCGATGCCGATGATGATCGGGTTGGAAACCGTATCCCTCACCGCCGGCCAGATCAGCTTCATCGGCCCGCCCGATTGGCCGCGCCCCAGCGCAATCACCATCGTCGTCACGGGCAGCAGGATCAGGGAGTGGAAGGCGATGATCTTGGTCTGGAGGATCAGGCCGGTGGTGCCGAATGCCGTCTGCATCAGCGGCAGGCCCAGCAACGCCGCGTTGGAATACATCGACGCCATGCCGAACACGCCGAGCTGGTCCAGCTTCAGCCTGAACAGCAGCCGGCCCAGGACCAGCGCCACGACCAGGATGATCAGGCATCCGCTGAAATACGACAGGACGATCCCCGGTTCCCAGCTCGGAACGCTGCCGTCGCCGACCATCGAGCGGAACAGCAGAACCGGGATCATCAGGTAGGTCGCCGCGTTCGCCATCCCACGGACCGCCAAGGCCGGCAGGATGGAGGTGCGCCCAGCGAAGAAACCGACAAGGATCAGGCCGAAGACGGGCAGAATGATATTGATGAAAATCGCCACTACGAAGATCAGCTTTCCTGAATAGATCCACCACGGGGACCGGCGGCGCGTCGGACCCGCAATGGTACCGCCGGTTCAGGTGGCGTCGTGAAAGATCACACCAGCAGTATATCGCCTGCCGGTCAACAGCTTGCTGACGCCATGACGAAGATTGACGCGGTAGCTGCCGCGCGTGCCCATGACGGGGCGGTGGCGCACCGCGAAGACGACGGCGTCGCCCCGGCGGAGCGGCACGACCATGGGCCGGGTCTGCATCCGGGGACGCTGCTCGGTCATGACGAACTCGCCGCCCGTGAAATCCTCGCCCGGCTCGCTCAGCAGGACTGCCACCTGGAGCGGGAATACATGGTCGCCGTACAGGTCCTGGTGCAGGCAGTTGTAGTCGCCGGGACCATATCTGAGCAGCAGCGGCGTCGGCCGCGTCTGTCCCGCCTGGTGGCATCGCCTCAGGAATTCCGCATGTTCGTCGGGGAAACGCACGTCGATCCCCATCGTCTCGTTCCACCGGTTGGCGATCGGAGCCAGATGCGGGTAAAGCGAGGAACGCAGGTCGCGGACGACGCCGGGCAGGGGGTATGAAAAGTACTTGTACTCCCCGCGGCCGAAGCCATGGCGGGCCATGACGATATGGCTGCGGAAGCGGTCTTCCGCATCGTAGAGCCTGGCAAGCTCCCGGCATTGACTGGGATCGAGCAGCCGGGGTAGCACCGCCCAGCCCTCGGCATCGAGGGCGTCGGACACCGCAGTCCAGTCCACGGAGTTCCTGCCGGTAATGTCCGCCGTATCCATCAAGCGCCTCCTTCCCGCGTCAGCAGCGTCCGTTTTCGCTCGACGCCCCAGCGGTAGCCCGACAATCCGCCGTCGCTCCTGACGACGCGATGGCACGGGATCGCCACCGCCAGCGCATTGGCGGCGCAGGCGCGGGCGACCGCCCTGACCGACTTCGGCGACCCGATCCGCAACGCTATATCGGCGTAGCTTGCCGTCGCTCCCGCCGGGATCTCCCTCAACGCTTGCCAGACCCGTTGCTGGAAGACGGTGCCGCGCACGTCCAGCGGCAGGTCCAGCCCCAGGGCAGGGGCCTCGACGAACCCGATCACCCGTGCGACCGTGTCCTCGAACCCGGCGTCGCCGCCGATCAGTCGCGCTTCCGGAAAACGGTCCTGCATGTCGCGCAGGAGGATCTCCGGATTGTCGCCCAGCAGGATCGCGCAGACGCCCTTGCCGGTGGCGGCGACCAGAACGGAGCCGAGGGAACATTCGGCAAGCGCGAAGCGGATCTCGGTTCCGGCGCCGCCGGCCCGGTAACCGGTCGGTGTCATGCCGAGCATGCCGGCGGACGTCTCATAGAAGCGGCTGTTGGAATTGAAGCCCGCATCATAGATCGCTTCGGTCACCGTGGCGCTTCGTTTCAGTCCGTCCTGTACCCGCTTGGTCCGGTGCGCCGTGGCATAGGCTTTCGGCGTCAGTCCCGTGACGGCCTTGAAGACGCGGTGAAAATGGAACGGGCTCAGGCCGGCGGCATCGGCCAGTTCCGCCAGCGACGGCATCTCTTCGGCCGCTTCGATCAGGCGGCAGGCTGCCGCGACCTTGCCTGCGTTGCGCTCCGCCGGCGAAGTGCCTTTGGGGTCGCAGCGCAGGCACGGCCGGAAACCCGCCGCTTCCGCCTCGGCCGCCGTCGCGTGGAAGCGCACGTTCCGGGGGTTGGCCAGCCGCGAAGGGCAGGAAGGCCGGCAATAGACGCCCGTCGTCGCCACCGAATAGCAGAACTGCCCATCCGCCGACTTGTCCCGCGCCACCAGGGCCGCCCAGCGCGGGTCGCTCTCGGCAGGAAATTCCACCCGTACCCGCTCACCTGTGACGGTCGTCATGATCCGCTCCTTTTTTCTCCGGTATCGTCAAAGGAGTTTCCTATATGGACCGGGCGCCGGCACTCCGGCTCTTGCGGTCAAATCGGGAAATGCCGGAAAATGGCTATGTCCTCCGCGTCCCCGCCGTGGATGGTATCGTAATGTATACTGCTTAACTGGCTCTCTCAGCAGTCTCACGCAAGCACGTGGGTTCAGTCGAAAGGACTTGCTCAATGCCGTTCGTCCGCATCGATCTCGCCGCCGGCAAGTCGCCTGAATACCGCCGCACCATCGGCGAAGTCGTCTACGACGCGATGATCGAAACCATCAACGTTCCCAAGGACGACCGCTTCCAGGTCATCACCGAGCATCCGCAGCAAGACTTCATCGTCGATCCGAACTACCTGGGAATACGGCGTTCGGCCGACTGCGTGATCATACAGATCACGTTGAACCAGGGCCGCACGCTCGACCAGAAGCGCGCCTTCTACAAGGCGATCGCCGACGGGCTCAACAGCCGCCTCGACCTCCGCCGGGAGGATGTCTTCATCAGCCTCGTCGAAGTACCGAAGGAGAACTGGTCTTTCGGCAATGGCGAAGCCCAGTATGCATGAAAAGAGCATAGGCGGCGACGTCATCGACGGCATCGCGGCCTGGGTCGTCGACTCCGGTCTGGCCGGGCGTTCGGAAACCGAGTTGCTGCACGGCTTCTGCGAGCGGTGCCGAGACGCCGGCATCGACCTGTGCCGCGCCGTCACCATCATCGATACCCTGCATCCGATCTACGAAGGCCGCGCCTTCCGGTGGCGGAACGACGGCGTCCAAGAGAGCTTCATCGTCGAGTACGAGTCGACCAGCGAAGGCCCGGCGGCGGAGAAGTGGCGGAACAGCCCGTTCCAGCATCTTCTGGACACCGGCGGCGACGAGATCCGGGTGCGGCTCGCTTCGGACGAACCGGCGCGCTTCTCCTATCTCGATACGCTGAAGGCGGAAGGCCAGACCGACTACGTCGCCTTCATCCACCGCTTCGCCGGCGACGGCATCATCGGCGAGATGGATTGCGTCTATTCCTACTGGACTACCCTGCATCCCGAGGGCTTCGCCGAAACGGGACTTTCGGCCTTGCGCCGGCTGCTGCCGTCGCTGGCCCTGGCGCTCAAATGCGCGTCCCTCAAGCGGATCTCCGAAACGCTGGTCGAGGTCTATCTGGGCAAGGATGCCGGGCAGCGGGTGCTCAACGGCCACATCTCCCGAGGAGTCGCCGACAAGATCAGCGCGGTCCTGTGGTTCTCGGACCTGCGCGGCTATACCAGGATCAGCGATAACGCCGCGCCCGGTGAGATCATTCCCCTGCTGAACGATTACGCCGAAGCCGTGATATCCGCGATCCACGATGCCGGCGGCGACGTGTTGAAACTGATCGGCGACGGCGTCCTGGCTATCTTCAAGGCGGACGACCCGTCCGACGCCTGCCGTTGCGCGCTGAGGGCGGAATCCAACCTGCGGCGGCACTTGAAGATCATAGACGAGCGCCGCAACGCCATGGAAAGCCCCGTAACATCTGTTTACCTGGGACTGCATATCGGGGAAGTCTTCTACGGCAATATCGGCAGCAAGGACCGGCTGGACTTCACGGTCGTCGGGCCTGCGGTCAACGAGGTCAGCCGGATCGCTTCCATGTGCCGGTCGGTAGACCGTGATGTCGTGATGTCGGCGGAATTCGCCGCCCGGACGCCGGAGCCGGAGAAAGCCGGCCTCGTCTCGGTCGGCCGGTTCGCCCTTCGCGGCGTCGGGCGCGCCCAGGACTTGTTCACCCTGGACCGCACGGCCCGATCGTGAAGCGCATCGGCGTCGCCGCCTGCTCTGCCGAGGGTGCGCCGGGCGGTCTAGTCGGTGTCCACGCGCTCCACCGGCCCGGCCAGTACCCTGTAGCAGACGCAGCCGTCCTTTCCGGCCACGACGGTATGGGTCGAACCGCTCTCGAACTCGCCCAGGTCGCCGACCCCGTAGCAGCCGCCCTTGGCGGAATGCGGCCCCGCCTCCTCCGAGAACTCCCCCTGGAGCGTCAGGATGAGTTCCTGATCGCTGTGACGATGGACGGGCAATGCCGATCCCGGCGCCATCCTCAGGATCTCCGTCACGACCGGCGCCCGGCCCAAAGCCATGTGCAGGGCGCAGACGCCGTCCGATATGCCGACCCAGGCGGAGGGCTGCGGCAGCCGGGCCAGATAGCCTCTCAGCGGTTCGGGAACGGCCAGCCCTCCAAGGGGAGATTCCCTGGCGTTCCCCGGATCGGCTGCAAGCACCGATGACCGTGCCGGCGCTTCTTCCAGCTGGGCGACCGCCGTTGCCAGCGCGTGCGGCGGCAGCGGCTCGGGCGGCAGCGCCTCCAGCAGGACGCCACCCAGTTCATCCAGAAGCGCGGCCTGCCGCCGGCAGTCGGGGCAATATGCCAGATGCGTCGCCACCGCGAGGGCCTGGGCCTCGCGGAGCACGCCTGTCGCATACTCCAGCAACAGCGTCTCGGGGGGATGATGCCTGGGCGAGGTCAATGCGCCTCCTTCAGTTGAACCCGCAACCGCTCGATCGCGAGCCTTAGTCGGGACTTGACCGTGCCGAGCGGCAAACCGCTTTGTGCCGCGTAGTCGCCATATGATCTATCATTGAAAAATGTCGCGGCCAGTGCCTCTTCCTGTTCACGCGGAAGAGTTCCGATCGCGTCACGCAGACGCGCGCCGATTTCGGCCCGTTGCAGCGCGGATTCCGCGTCTTCCGGATCGGCCGGGCGCAGTTCCGGATCGTTGGGATCGATCTCGGGCCGCCGTTCGTGGCGCAGCAGGTCGATCCGGCGATTGCGGGCTATCGTGAAGATCCAGGCGGCGGCGCTGGCGCGGCTCCTGTCGTACTCGGCGGCTTTGCGCCAGACGGTCAGCATGACGTCCTGAACGATCTCGTCGGCGACCTCCGGCGCCGAACCGGCCCGGATCAGGAGAGCTTTGACGCGTGGCGCGAAATGAAGGAACAGGCCGGAAAAAGCGGCTTTGTCACCGGCTGCGGTCGCGACGAGGAGTTCGTCCTGAGCCTCCGGCGCAGGAGCGGCAGCTTCCGTGGAAGATCTGGCCGTGGTCACGTCCAGCGGTTTCCTCTCTGCGCTTCGGCGGGGTCATCAACCCGCCCGGAACCTTTTTGTTCCTCACGCCATTCCTCATCGCAAAATGGAGAACGGCCATGATCGACTTCGACCAACTGGTCGAAACCCTTCAAACCCATTTGGGCATGAGCGGCGATGCCCTCAACTCTGCCCTTTTGGCGATGGACAGCGACCATCTGGCGGTATTGACCCAGTATCTCGACGGCGACGAGCTGATCCGGATGCTGGAAGCCGCCGGCGTCGAGGCGGAGACCGTGCCGCCGGACGATCTCAGGATGACGCTTGAAGCCCTGGCGGAAGCCGTCAG
>NZ_JCACHA010000773.1:0-9740 GCF_059503625.1 Skermanella sp. | reverse complement strand
CCATGCATGTGGTGGTCGCCGAACAGCGAGGCCTTCCAGCCGCCGAAGCTGTGGAACGCCATCGGCACCGGGATCGGCACGTTGATGCCGACCATGCCGACCTGGATCTGGTGCGCGAACTCGCGCGCCGTGTCGCCGTCGCGGGTGAAGATGGCGGTGCCGTTGCCGTACTCGTGCTCGTTGATCATGCGGGCCGCCGTCTGGTAGTCCGGCGAGCGCACGACCGACAGCACCGGCCCGAAGATCTCCTCCTTGTAGATCGTCATGTCGGTGGTGACGTTGTCGAACAGCGTGCCACCCAGGAAATAGCCGTCCTCGTAGCCCTGCATCTTGAAGCCGCGTCCGTCGATCACGAGCTTGGCGCCCTCGCGCTCGCCCTGGTCGATGTAGCCGCGCACCTTGGCAAGGTGCTGGGCGGTGACCAGCGGGCCCATCTCCGCTTCGGGATCGGTGCCGGGACCGATCTTCAGGCCGCGGATCTTCGGCTCCAGCTTCTCGATCAGGGTGTTGGCGGTCTTCTCTCCGACCGGCACCGCGACCGAAACCGCCATGCACCGCTCGCCGGCGGAGCCGTAGGCGGCGCCCATCAGTGCATCCACCGCCTGATCCATGTCGGCGTCGGGCATGATGACCATGTGGTTCTTGGCGCCGCCCAAGGCTTGGCAGCGCTTGCCGTTGAGGGCGGCGGTCTCATAGATGTAGCGGGCGATCGGGGTGGAGCCGACGAAGCTGACGGCCGAGATGTCGGGGTGGCGCAGGATCGCGTCAACCGCCGTCTTGTCGCCGTGAACGACGGTGAAGACGCCATCCGGCAAGCCCGCTTCCTTCAGAAGTTCGGCCAGGATAAGGGAGGTGGACGGATCGCGTTCCGACGGCTTCAGGATGAAGCAGTTGCCGCAGGCGAGTGCCACCGGGAACATCCACATCGGCACCATGGCCGGGAAGTTGAACGGCGTGATACCGGCGACGATGCCGAGCGGCTGGCGCAGCGAGTGGCTGTCGACGCTGGTCCCGACGTTCTCGGTGATCTCGCCCTTGAGGAGCTGTGGGGCACCGGTCGCGAACTCGACCACCTCGATGCCGCGCGTCAGCTCGCCGACGGCGTCGGACAGGACCTTGCCATGTTCCGACGTGATGCAGGCGGCGATGCGCTTCTCGTTCTCTTCCAGCAGGCGCAGGAAGCGGTTGAGGATGCGGGCGCGGCGCAGCGGTGTCGTGGCGGCCCATTCCGGCCAGGCCTTCTTGGCGGCGGCTACCGCTTCGGCCATGTCGGCCTCGTTCGCCAGCGGAACGGAGCCGGTCTGCTCGCCGGTCGCCGGGTTGAAGACGGGCGCGAACTTGCCGCTCTTGCCGGAGACCAGCTTGCCGCCGATGAAATGCTGAATTTCGGTCGCCATTGGGTAGTTACCTCGATTATTAGCCGGTTATTGGACGGTGAGGCCGAGTTTTTCGACCGTTGCCCGCAGATGGGCATAGCCCTTGCGGGCATATGTCAGGGGATGGGCCTTTGCCGGGTCCTGTTCGGCTTCGCAGATGATCCAGCCGTCGTAGCCGGCATCGGCGATGGGACGGAGTGCGGATTCGAAGTCGATGGAGCCGTCGCCGGGGACCGTGTAGACGCCGTTGATCACGGAATCCAGGAAGCTCCAGCGCTCGGCGTGGGCACGCCTCAGCACGTCGGCGCGGACGTCCTTGGTATGGACATGGTTGATGCGCTTCGCCCATTTCTTTGAAATGGCGGCCGGATCGTCGCCGGCGAAGGTGAAGTGGCCGGTATCGAACAGCAGACCGACCGTATCGGGAGTGCCGGACAGCAGACGGTCCACTTCGGACGCCTTCTCGATCACCGTGCCCATGTGATGGTGGAAGGCAAGGGCGACGCCTTTGCCGGCCATGTATTCGGACAGCTTCGTGATACGGTCCAGGTAACCCGGCCATTCGTCCTCTTCCATGACGGGGCGGTCGGCGACCGGCACGGTACGCCGGCCCTGCACGGTGCCCGATGTCTCGGCGAAGACCATGACCTTGCAGCCGCAGGCCGCCAGCAGGTCGAGATGGGGCTGCATGGCCCTGATCTCCTCCTCGACCGTGCGGGTGAGGAGTTCGGCGCCGTACCAGCCGGAGACGAATTCCAGTCCGTATTCCCCCAGCTTGGCCTTGAGGGCATCCGGCTGCTTGGGAAACTTGTTGCCCATCTCGGTCCCGGTGAAACCGGCCTCGCGGGTTTCGCGCAGGCAGGTTTCCAGGGGAGTGTCGCCCCCCAGTTCAGGCAGATCGTCGTTGCTCCAGGCGATCGGATTGGTGCCCAGTTTGACCGTCATCACAGCCTCCCGGTTTCTTGTTATGGTTCAGCCCTGGGCCTGATCGCGGCGGGCCTCGATATAGGATGCGTGGGCGTCGCGGACCTGTCCACGTTCGGAAACCTCCGGAACGGCCACGTCCCACCATGCGCCTCCCGCCTCGGTCGTCGGCATCGGGTCGGTGTCGATCACGACGACATAGCTTCGCTCCGACTGGCGGGCGCGCTGGAGCGCCTGTTCCAGCTCGGCGATGCTGGCGACCTTCTCGGAGATGGCGCCCAGGCTGCGGGCATGGCCGGCGAAATCGATCCAGCTTTCGTCGACGCGGTGATCGACGTTGCGGATCAGGTTGTTGAAGCTCTCGCCGCCGCAGGCGCGCTGGAGCCGGTTGATGCAGCCGAAGCCCCTGTTGTCGAGGACGGTGACGATCAGCTTCCGCCCCAGCATGACGGAAGTCTGAAGCTCCGAGTTCATCATCATGTAGCTGCCGTCGCCGACCATGACGAAGACCTCGCGGTCGGGATGGGCCATCTTGACGCCAAGCCCGCCGGCGATCTCGTAGCCCATGCAGGAGAAGCCGTATTCCATGTGGTAGCCGTTGGGCAGGCCCGACCGCCACAGCTTATGCAACTCGCCCGGCAACCCGCCGGCGGCGCAGACGACGATGTCGTCGGCCTGGGCCGCCCGGTTGACGCCGCCGATCACTTCGGCGTCCGACGGCAGTTGGGCGTTGGTCGGCGATGTCGCCTGATCGACCGCACCGTTCCATTCCTCGATCAGCGCCGCCGTGCGCTGCTGCCAGACGGATGAGGACTTGTAGCTCCCGAGGGCCGCGGTAAGGTCTTCGAGCGTCCGCTTGGCGTCGCCGACCAGCGGCAGGGCGCGGTGCTTGCCGGCGTCGAAAGCCTGGATGTTGAGCTGGATCAGCGCCGCCTCCCCCGGCACCAAGGCGCGGGAGCCGGTCGTGAAGTCCTGAAGCCGGGTGCCGACCGCCAGGATCACGTCGGCCTCGCGGACCAGCGTGTTGGAAGCGCTGCTGCCGGTGACGCCGACGGAGCCGGCGGCCTGGGGGTGGTCCCACGGCATGCAGCTTTTGCCGGCCTGGGTCTCGGCGACCGGAACGGCGTGCTTGGCCGCGAACTCTTGAAGCGTCCGTGCTGCTTCCGAATACAGCACGCCGCCGCCCGCGATGATCAGCGGACGCTCCGCTTTGCTCAGCAGATCGAGCGCGCGGGAGAACTCGTCAGCATCCGGGGCCGGACGCCTGATGCGATGGGTCTGCGGGCGGAAGAAGCTTTCCGGGTAGTCGTAGGCTTCCGCCTGGACGTCCTGCGCCATGCACAGGGTCGCCGGTCCGCAGTCCACCGGATCGGTCAGCACCTGGATGGCTCTGGGCAGGGAGGTCAGAAGCTGTTCCGGTCGGGTGATCCGGTCCCACCAGCGCGAAACCGGGCGGAAGCAGTCGTTGACGCTGACGGTGGCGTCGTTGAAGTCCTCGATCTGCTGGAGCACCGGATCGGGCCGACGGCTGGCGAAGACGTCGCCCGGCAGCAGGAGCACCGGCAGGCGGTTGACATGGGCGACGCCGGCGGCGGTGACCATGTTGGCCGCACCCGGACCGATCGAGGTCGTGCAGGCCATCATCTGGCGGCGGTTCTTGGCCTTGGCGAAGGCGACAGCCGCCAACGCCATGCCCTGCTCGTTATGGGCGCGGAATGTGGGCAGCGTCTCGCGGGCGTGATACAGCGCCTCGCCCAGCCCGGCGACGTTGCCGTGGCCGAAGATACCCCAGCAGCCGGCGAACAGAGGCACCTCGGCGCCGCCGATCTCGGAACACTGGGCGGCAAGGTACCGGACCACCGCCTGGGCGGCGGTCAGACGGATCGTCTTCTCCATCGCGTTTTCCTCCCCCGTTTCTTTTCTTTCGCAGTCTCGTCTTTCGGAGTTTCAGCCGTCGAGGCGGACGCTCCGGCCGGTGTTCAGCGATTCCAGGGCGGCGTCGGCGAGGCGCAGGGCTTCGCGGCCCTCGGGGAAGCCCGCCAGCGGCTTCTCGTGCTTCTCCATGCAATCGACGAAGTGGTTGATTTCGGCCATGTAAGCTTCGAAGTAGCGCTCGATAAAGAAATTCAACACGGGGTCACGGGCCTGCGTTCCCTCTGCCCCCCAGGCTTCCACCGTGGTCGCCCGGCGGTTATGGGCCTGGAGCATGCCCTTCTCGCCGAATGCTTCGACCCGCTGGTCGTAGCCGTAGCTGCACCGGCGGCTGTTGTTGATGTGGACCAGTGCGCCGGAAGCCGCCCGCATGACGATCATCGCGGCGTCGATGTCGCCGGCGTCCTTGATCGCGGGATCGATCAGGTTGCCGCCCATCGCCTGGACCTCGACGATGTCGCCGGCCAGATAGCGCGCCATGTCGAAGTCGTGGATCGTCATGTCGCGGAACAGCCCGCCGGAGCCCTTGACGTACTGAACAGGCGGCGGCGCCGGGTCGCGGCTGGTGATGACGACCTGCTCCAGCCGGCCCAGTTCGCCGCCCTGGATGCGGTCGCGCAACGCCTTGAAGGAGGGGTCGAAGCGGCGGTTGAAGCCGATCATGACCAGAGGGTTCAGCGGGCCGATCTCGTTCCAGCAGGCCTCGACCCGGCCGATATCCAGGTCGATCGGCTTCTCGCACAGTACGGCCTTGCCGGCCTTGGCGGATCGGGTGATCAGATCGACGTGGGTGTCGGTGGACGACGCGATGAAGACGGCGTCGATCTTGGGATCGGTCAGCGCCTCGTCGACCGATCCCAGCACCCTGGCGCCCAGTTCCGCCGCCACGTCGCCGGCGGCCTTCGCCACCACGTCGTAGACGCCGACCAGTTCGGCGCGCGGATGGGCCTCGATGTTGCGGGCATGCATCCGGCCGATACGCCCGCAGCCCAGTATCGCGAAGCTGACCATTGTTCTTCCCCCGGCATATTTGTTGGAGGTATCTTGTAAGGTCCTGTCGGCAGAATGGGAGAGCGACAAAGGTCAGACCTTATGTCTCTTGCGGCATGTCTCTTGCGGCATGTCTCTTGCGGCATGTCTCTTGCGGCAAACCTCGCCGGCCCGCCAGGGACGGGGGGTCATGGTCGGCACGAATTCGAGCGGCCGAATTCGCCCTCCGTGTGTTCACTGCTCATTGTGCGTTTGTTCCAGAGGAATCCATGCCGTCGCCCAATGAACAGGCGCAATCGGGAAACCGCGGGGATGCTCTCGGCTCGGAGTTGTTCGCGGGTGGAGGCGAAACCGGCCGGCTCATGAGGTCGATGGACTGGGCCGCGACGCCGCTCGGCCCTCCCGAAGGCTGGCCGCGCAGTCTCAAGACCTGCGTGCGTATCCTGCTGACCTCGCGGCAGGCGATGTTCGTCTGGTGGGGCGACCACCTGATCAACCTGCACAACGACGCCTACCGCTCGATCCTCGGCGGCAAGCATCCGTGGGCGCTGGGCCAGCCGGCCTCGGCCGTCTGGCGGGAGATCTGGGATCAGGTCGTGCCGCGCGCGGAATCCGCGATGCATCACAACGAGGGCACCTACGACGAGGCCCTGCTGCTGCTGATGGAACGGAACGGCTACCGCGAAGAGACCCACTATACCTTCTCCTACAGCCCGGTCCCCAACGACGAGGGCGGCACCGGCGGCATCATCTGCGCCAATACCGACGACACCCAGCGGATTGTCGGCGGCCGGCAGCTGGCGCTGCTCCAGGAACTCGCGGCGGGTGCGTCGGAAGCCCGGACGATCGAGGCCGCCTGTGCCCGCAGCGCCGAGGCGCTGGAAACGAACCGGCGCGACCTTCCCTTCGCGATGATCTACATGACCGACCCGGCGACGGGCCGGGCCACGCTCGCCGGCGCTTCGGGGATCGAGCCCGGCCATGACGCCGCTCCGATCGAGGTCGACCTGAACGACCCTTCCGCCGTCTGGCCGCTCGGCCAGGTCATGGCCGGCAATGCCGCCGTCGTCGTGCCTGATCTGTCCGGGCGTTTCCGCGACGGCCTGCCGAGCGGCGCCTGGGACCAGCCGCCGATGCAGGCGATAGCGCTGCCGGTCACGCCCGCCGGACAGTCGGGGCGCGCCGGCGTGCTGGTCGCGGGCCTCAATCCCTGCCGCCTGTTCGACGAGGGCTACCAGGGCTTCATGTCGCTGGTCGCGGGGCAGGTCGCCGCGGCGATCGGCAATGCGCAGGCCTACGAGGAGGAGCGCCGGCGCGCCGAGGCGCTGGCCGAGATCGACCGCGCCAAGACGGCCTTCTTCAGCAATGTCAGCCACGAATTCAGGACGCCGCTGACCCTGATGCTGGGACCGCTGGAAGATCTGACGGCGATGGAGGACCTGTCGGCCAAGGGCAGGGAAGCCGTGGAGGTCGCCCATCGCAACAGCCTCCGCCTGCTCAAGCTGGTCAACATGCTGCTCGACTTCTCCCGGATCGAGGCCGGCCGGGCACAGGCGGCGTTCGAGCCGACCGATCTGGCGACCCTTACGGCGGACCTCGCCAGCAGCTTCCGCTCGGCCTGCGAAAAGGCCGGGCTGGACCTGATCGTGGATTGTCCCCCGCTGCCCCGGCAGGTCCATGTCGACCGCGGGATGTGGGAGAAGATCGTCCTCAACCTGATCTCCAACGCGTTCAAGTTCACGCTCGCCGGTTCCATCACGGTATCGCTGCGGTCCTCCGCCGACGATGCGTCCGTCCGGCTTGCCGTCAGCGATACCGGCACCGGCATCGCCGCCGACGAACTGCCGCGGCTGTTCGAGCGGTTCCATCGGGTGGAGGGCGCGCAAGGCCGGACCCATGAGGGCAGTGGGATCGGGCTGGCGCTGGTCCAGGAGCTTGCCAACCTGCATGGTGGATCGGCCTCGGCCGAAAGCATCCCGGGACAGGGCAGCACGTTCACCATCACCGTTCCGTTCGGCTCCGCGCATCTGCCGGAACGGTCCATCGATGCGAGGCACGACACCGTTGCCCCCGCGACGCGGGCCAGGGCCTTCGTCGAGGAAGCCCTGCGCTGGCTGCCGGATGACAATACATCCGGAACCTCCGGAACCTCCGGAACCTCCGGGACCTCCGGGCGCCGGGACGCCGGCGACGCCGCAGCGGCGGGGCAGGACGAAGAGACGGTCCGGCAGCTTGGACGGCCGCGCGTCCTCCTGGCCGACGACAACGCCGACATGCGCGACTACGTCGCCCGGCTGCTCTCCACCACCTGCGAGGTGGAAGCGGTGGCGGACGGACAGGCGGCCCTGGACGCCATCCGGACGCGGCTGCCCGACCTGCTGCTGACCGACGTCATGATGCCCCGGCTCGACGGCTTCGCGCTGCTGGACGCGATCAGGGCCGACCGGCTTCTCCGCGACCTGCCGGTCGTGATGCTGTCGGCCCGCGCCGGCGAGGAAGCCAAGGTCGAGGGACTGGATGCCGGGGCCGACGACTACCTCGTCAAGCCGTTCTCCGCCCGCGAGCTGAAGGCCCGCGTCCGGGCCAGTCTGGTCATGGCCCGGCTGCGCGCCGAACGGCGCGAGGCGGAGGCCAGCGCCAGCCGCGCCGAGGAGCGGCTGCGGGCGGCGCTGGTGGCGTCCGGCACCGGCACCTTCCGCTGGGACATGCGGACAGGCGTGCTCGAGTGGGATGACGCGCTCGACCGGCTGTTCGGCCTCGACCCTCGCCGCAAGGTCGCGACCCTGCCGGACTTCCTGAATCTCGTGCATCCCGAAGACCGGGCTGATGTGGCCGGGCAGTGCGGCATGTGCATGAAGGACGGCGCCGATCTGTCGATGGAATACCGCGTGCCGCAGCCGGACGGCTCGGTGCGCTGGATCCTGGATCAGGGCAAGACGTTCCGCGGCGACGACGGCCGGCCTTCCTACATGAGCGGCGCCTGCGTGGACATCACCGAGCGCAAGCGCGCCGAGGCCAGCCAGCAACTCCTGCTGGAGGAGCTGAACCACCGCGTCAAGAACACGCTGGCCATGGTGCAGTCCATCGCGTCCCAGACCCTGCGGGCGAGCCCTGCCGCCGAGCGTTTTCCCGAGGCGTTCCAGTCCCGGCTCCAGGCTCTGGCCCAGGCGCACGACCTGCTGACCAAGGGGCAATGGCGCGGCGCATCGCTGCGCGAGGTCGCCGAGATGACGCTCAATCCCCATACGACGCCGGGCGGCAGGGTCAAGATCTCCGGACCTGCCGTGGCCTTGGCTCCGGGCATGGCGGTTTCCCTCCATCTGGCGCTGCACGAGCTGGCGACCAACGCCGCGAAATACGGCGCGCTGTCGGTGGAGCAGGGCGAAGTGACGCTGGAATGGGCGGTGACCGGCGGCATCCAGCCGGCGCTGCGGATCGAGTGGGGCGAAAGCGGCGGTCCCTTGGTCGTCCCGCCCCAGCGCCGCGGCTTCGGCTCCCGCTTGATCGAGCGGGGGCTGGCGCACGAGGTCGACGGCGAGGTCGATCTCGACTTCAATCCGCAGGGCGTGGTCTGCCGGGTGGTCTTGCCGCTTTCCGACCGCATTGCGGTAAGCTGAAACTCCCCTATCCAAGCGCCTGCCGACTTTGTTTTGCTGCGGCGCAACAAGATTGTTGCGCCTTTTCCACTGTGCGGAAAAAGAAATTTCGTCCGGACTGAACAAAGGCGTTGTCGGGTAGACCGTATCTGGTATACAATATTCTTCATTCAGAGGCCGGAACGCGAATACCGAGCCGAACACCGGACGAATAGCCGCAGGGCATCAAGAGCCGGGACGGGTGGAGGCAGTAATGAACACCATGAAGTTCGCGGTCGAGCCCCTGGATACGGGGGCCAGTTTCAAGACCAAGGCGTATGCCGCTTTGAAGAGCGCCATTTCGCAGATGGGCATCTACGACCATCCCAGCGAGATCCGTCTGGACGAGCGGCAACTGTGCGAAGCCCTTGGCGTCAGCCGGACCCCGGTGCGCGAAGCGATGGCGCTGCTGGAGCGGGAAGGTTTCGTGCGCTCGGTGCCCCGGCGCGGCATCTTCGTGGTCCGCAAGACCAAGCGCGAGATCATCGAGATGATCACCGTTTGGGCGGCCCTGGAAAGCATGGCCGCCCGGCTGATCACGCAGCGTGCGACGGATGCGGAAATACGCGACCTGGAAGAGCTTTTCCTGGGCTTCCACGACGATGGGCTCGACGAGCACCTGGACGAATACTCCGATGCCAACATCCAGTTCCATCAGTCGATCATCCGCTCGTCGGACTGCAACCTGATCTTCGAGATAACCGAAAACCTGTTCGTCCACATCCGCGCGATCCGCAAGATCACCATTCATCAGGATGACCGGGCGCACCGGTCGATGGTGCAGCACAGGCACATCATCGATGCGCTGAAGAAGCGGGACGCGGACCTGGTCGAACGCCTCGTGCGCGACCACACGCTCGATTTGGCGGCCCATGTCGAGAAG
>NZ_JCACHA010000772.1:0-9814 GCF_059503625.1 Skermanella sp. | reverse complement strand
AACCCAGGTCGAACTGGCGGCCCACGGCCATACGATCATCGAGGTCAGGAAGGAGCAGGGCGTCTGGCGGGTGGTCGAGAACAGCCCCTATGCCCGCCGCATCACGATGAACACGGCCTGCCGGATCTCAGGCCCCGCGGCGGGGCACGACCGGATGAAGACCAACGCCGATCCGACCGGCACCAAGGTCTTCGGCGTGCTCAACAACTGCGCCGGCGGCAAGACGCCCTGGGGCACGATCATGATCTCGGAAGAGAACTTCAACGGCTACTTCGGCGGCGGCGATCCCGCGAACATGCCCGAGGCCGCCAACTACAAGCGCTACGGCATCTCCGCCAAGTCCCGCTACTGGTGGCGCGAGAGCGTGGACCGCTTCGACCTCGCGAAGGAGCCGAACGAACCCAACCGCTTCGGCTGGATGACCGAATACGACCCCTACGACGCGTCCTCGACCCCGGTCAAGCGGACGGCGCTCGGCCGCTTCAAGCATGAGGGCGCAACCAGCATCGTCAACAAGGACGGCCGCGTCGTCTTCTACTCCGGCGACGACGAGCGGTTCGACTATCTCTACCGATTCGTCACGGCCGGACGCTACGACCCGGCGGACCGGGCGGCCAACCGCGACCTGCTGGACAGCGGCACCCTCTACGCCGCCAAGTTCAACGGCGACGGCTCCCTGGAATGGCTGCCGCTGGTCCATGGGCAGGGACCGCTGACGGCGGCCAACGGCTTCAAGTCGCAGGCGGACGTGCTGATCGAGACGCGGCGCGCGGCGGATATGGTCGGCGCAACGCCGATGGACAGGCCGGAAGACGTGGAGCCCAATCCGGTCAACGGCCGGGTCTACGTCATGCTGACCAACAATACGCAGCGGAAGGACAGCCAAGTCGATGCCGTCAATCCCCGCGCCGCGAACCGCCACGGCCAGATCGTCGAGCTGATCCCGCCGGGCGGTGAGGGTCCCCAGGCCGATCATGCCGCCGACCGCTACACCTGGACCCATGTGCTGCTGGCCGGCAACCCGGCCAAGGCGGAGGACAAGGCGGTCTACCATCCGGCGACCGACGTCTGGCTGTCGTCGCCCGACAACTGCGCCTTCGATCCGCGCGGCCGCCTGTGGATCTCGACCGACCAGGGAGAGGCGCAGACCAAGAACGGCATTCCGGACGGGATGTATGCCTGCGACCTTACGGGCCCCGGCCGGGCGCTGGTGAAGTTCTTCTTCGCCTGCCCGATCGGGGCGGAGATGTGCGGACCCGAGTTCACCCCCGACGGCAAGACCCTGTTCGTCGCGGTCCAGCATCCGTCGGAGGTTGTTGGCGCCACCGTCGAGAAACCGGCCACCCGCTGGCCGGACTTCAAGGATGGGATGCCGCCACGGCCATCGGTGGTGGTGATCACCAAGCAGGACGGCGGCGAGATCGGCGCCTGATCGGGGACGCGCCGCGCCCGTGGGAGCGGCGCGTCCCCCTCCCCCGTTATACCAACGGCCCTGAAGCTCAACCCGCGATTGGCTCTGCACAGAGATTTCGATGATTTGGCGACGATGTAGACACGGCTTCCAGCCGCGTTGTGCGCGGATACGCGCACCCTCCATCGCGATACGTCGATGCTTGCCTCAAAATCGAAGGCTGGTGGAGCGAACGCGGCTGGAAGCCGCGTCTACGTTCTTCCGGCGGAGATTCGGGAGGCCGCGGGTATCAGCCCCTCACCCGGACGCTCAGGACACCGGTGCCGGAGGCTTCCAGGGTGAGCGCGGTCAGGTCCTTCACCCAATTCTCCGCCGCCAGCGCGTCCGGGCCGAGATGCGTGGCGAGCACAATGACGTGGGCGCCGGCGGCATGGCCGGCCTTGAAACCGGCCGGGGCGTCTTCCAGGACGAGCGTGTCGTGGGGATCGAAGCCAAGCTCGCGCGCGGCACGGATATAGCCGGCCGGGTCCGGCTTGCCGGCAAGGACATCCTCGGCGGTGATCAGGATGCAGGGCATCGGCAAACCGACCAGTTCCAGGCGAGCTTCGGCCATGGGACGGGTGGCCGACGTCACGATGGCCCAGCGGTCCGGCGGGAGTGCCGCCACCAATGCCTTGGCGCCGGGCACCGCGACGATGCCGTCGGTATCCAGCGTCATCTGCCCTTCGACGACGGCGGTTTCGGCAATGGGATCGACGCCGGCGGGCGCGAACTCCTCGATCGTTTCGATCGTACGGCGGCCATGGCAAACCCGGAGGATGGCTTCGGCGTCGACACCGTAGCGCGCGGCCCAGGCCCGCCATGTCCGCTCGACGACCGCCGTGGTATCGACCAGGGTTCCGTCCAGGTCGAACAGGACGGCGTCGCACCGGATCAGCGCTTCTTCAATCAGGGGCATCTATTTGGCTCATGGGGACGGAAAACAGGAACCGGAACATCATCGGTAATGGACGTTCCGGAAAGATGTTCCCCCTACCGGCGCCGGCTGTATCGGCATCCGGATTCACTTGACGTGGATGCGCATGACGATGTCCTGGTCGTGGTTACCGAACTGCTTGCCGAAGATGTTGACGCCGCCGGGCCGCTGCGCGCCCTCGTCGATGCCGACGCGGAGGCGGATCGAGTGGTGATCGAGCAGGCCCAACTGGCCGAGCGTGACGTCGGAGGCCCTGGCGCCGTTGACGCTGGTTCCCTTGCCGGAAACGACCCAGGTCGTCAGGTGGCCGTACTGCGATCCTTCCAATTTCCACCAGCGCGGCGTCAGCCGGCCGCGCTTGTCGCCGTAGTCGCCCGGCGACGTCCAGGTCCCGACCTTGACGTCGTTGACCCAGATGCTGATGTCGGACGGCCAATCGGCGTTGGTGCCGGGCACCTCGGATGACAGCTCCATCGTGAACTCGATCGCCTCGACCTCGGCGTTCAGCACACGCGCGTTGTTGGGGAACTTGTATTCGACATGGCCGCGCCAGAACCAGAGCAGCGACGCCTTCATCCGGCTGGGGTCCAGGAAGAAGTCGGGCACGTCGAGCAGCCCGATCACCCCTTCCGACGAACACAGCCCGCAAGGGGCCGTGACGCTGCAACTGGTGTAGAGACCGATCGGCATCGCGACTTCGATCAGGTTCGTCTTCTGCTGGAGCGGCGGATCGTCGAACCGCACCAGGATCTCGCCGTAGCGGGCATAGCAGATCTTCTGCCTGCCCTTGTTGGCCTTCATCGCCTGTGTTTCTATCAGGCCGCAGGCTTCCAGCGTCTGGACGTTGGTGGCGACGGTCGATTGCGGCAGGTCGAGCGCTTCGCTGATCTCGTTGACGTTCAGCGGTCCCCGGTGGCGGAGCAGGCGCAGGATCATCATCCGGGGCATCGACGCCAGCGCCTTGACGATTTCGACGTCCCGGTCCGGGCTGATGCTCAGGATGTCGCTGCTGACAGAGGGTTGGTCGTTCACATCGAACTCCGCGTTGATTGCAGGACCATATCAATAATTTCGATACAAATCCACGTCCTGCCGATCAGTTTTGCGCTGCACAATGGATTCTGCCGATCCATTATATCGTAAATTCTGATATATATAGAGTTTTCTGTTGACGACTGTCCAGAACGGGATTAGCGTTCGAACCAATCAGAACATAAGAAACAAGCGAACCCATCGCTGAAAGAAGGGGAGGAACATGCCCGCTCTCAGAACGACGATTCTCAGAAAAGCCGCGTGCGCCGCCATAGCATTGCTGCTGGGGACGGCAGCCTATGTCCCGTCCGCCGCCGAGGCCCAGGACATCATTTCCAGCCTGCCAAGGAAAGAAACGCTGATCCTTGAGAATCCCGAAGGGACGATCAAGAACGCCGGCTGGTTCAACATCTGGGCCATCAATGCCGGCGGCCAGTATACCGGCCTCCAGCAGTTGGCGATGGATACGCTGTGGTACATCGATCCGGAAAAGGGCCTCGAAGGACCGATCGATAACTCGCTGGCAGCTGAAGCGCCCAAGTATAACGCCGATTTCACAGAGATGACGGTGAAATTGCGGCCCGGCATCTTCTGGAGCGACGGCGTCGAATTCACGGCGGACGACGTCGTCTACACCGTCGAAACGCAGATGAAGAACACCGGCATGCGCTGGGGGCCGATCCTGTCGCTCAACGTCGACAGCGTTTCGTCACCCGACCCGCAGACCGTCGTCTTCAAGCTGAAGCGGCCGAACTCCCGTTTCCACGCGCTGTTCACGGTGCGCTTCAACGCCATCTGGATCATGCCGAAGCACGTCTTCGAAAAAGCGCCCGATCCGATGCGGTTCGACTTCAACAAGCCGGTCTCGCTCGGCGCCTATGCGCTGCACAGCTTCGATCCCGAGGGCAAGTGGTTCATCTGGCAGCGCCGCGACGACTGGCAGCGCACCACGCTGGGCCGGTTCGGCGAACCGGGACCGAAATACGCCGTCTATGTCGATGGCGGCCCGCCGGACAAGCGCGTGATAGCGCAGATGAACCACAACATGGACATCGTCCATGACGTGGCGCCGGAAGGCATGTTCACCCTGGCAAAGCAGTCCAAGTCGTCGCGCGGCTGGTTCAAGGACTTCCCCTACGCCCATCCCGACCCGACGCTGCCGGCCCTGCTGTTCAACCTCCAGCGCGCCGATTTCCAGAGCAAGGACGTGCGCTGGGCGCTGGCGCTGCTGATCGACATCAAGGCCGTCTCGATGGCCTCGTACCGGGGGGCGGCGACCATCTCGGCCATCGGCATCCCGCCGACCGGCACGCACCCCGACGACTACCACATCCCGATGCAGGACTGGCTCAAGGGCTTCGAGCTGGATACCGGCAAGCAGAAGATCAAGCCCTACGACCCGACCGTCGGCAAGCAGATCGCCGACATGCTGCGCCCTTCCATGAAGGAGCAGATCCCGACTGACCAGAAGGCGATCGACAAGTCGTTCGGCATGGGCTGGTGGAAGCCCAACCCGCAGGCGGCGCAGGAGCTTCTCCAGAAGGCAGGCTTCACCAAGCGCGGCAGCAGCTGGTACACGCCCGAAGGCAAGCCCTTCTCGATCCGCGTCATGGTCGAGGGCGAATCCCGTCCCGTCATCACCCGCGCCGGCACCATGATCGCCCAGCAGTGGCGTCAGTTCGGCATCGACGCCAAGACGGAACTGGCCCAGGGCACCATGCTCGACCGCCGCAACGCCGGCGACTTCGACACCCTGATAAGCTGGAGCGTCGAGAGCTACGGCGGCCATCCGGATCTGGCCTATTTCCTCGACAGCTGGCACTCGCAATACGTGATGCCCGCCGGCAAGCCGCAGGCTCCGCGCAACTACATGCGCTGGTCGTCGCCGGAACTGGACGGCATCATCGAGAAGATCCGGGGCGTTGGGTTCGACGATCCGCGCTCGATCGAACTCGGCCGCGACTACGTCAAGCTGGCGGTGCAGGAAATGCCGACGATCCCGCTGATGGCCTACAACGTCTTCGTGGCGATGGACGACACCTACTGGACCGGGTATCCGACGGCGGAGGACCCCTATGCCAACCCGGTGCCGAACTGGGGCAACTCGCGGTACATGATGGTGCGTTTGAAGCCTCGGGGCGAATAGGCGGAGTGACGCACCGCCCGCAAAGCCACTGATTTGGCGCGTTCCAACCCAGCACTCCGGCGATAGTCTTCCACTTTTCCGTCATACCAAGACTTGATCTTGGTATCTCCTTTCAGGAGATGAGAGGATGGCATCTGGACTTCGGGTTGAAGTCCTCACGTCAGCTTTCGCCGGGAGATGCCAAGATCAAGTCTTGGCATGACGGTGGAGCGAAGGAAAATACCCGCGTGACGCTTAGGAACGCTTTAAGTCAGCGTCTAAGGATCAAGTCCGGAACTCCGCCCAAGACCCCGGAAAACCGACGCCAAGCATCAGGGATCGCTCCCATGAAAACCTACGCCGCCTATCTGGCGAAGCGTCTGCTGCAATTCGTGCTGGTCGTCTTCATCGGCATCAACCTGACCTACGTGATCTCCCACGCCACCCCGATCGACCCGGTCGAGCAGACGATCTCCGCCCTGACCTCCTTCGGCAACACCAGTCCCGAAGCGATCGAGACGATGCGGGAGTCGCTCCGCGAACTCTACGGCATGTCCGGCACCCCGGTGGAACAGTACCTATCGTTCTGGAGCCGGATCGTCGTCGGCGATTTCGGACCGTCGCTGTCGGCCTTCCCGACCCCGGTATCGGAGCTGATCCTGCGGGCTCTCCCCTGGACCATCGGCCTGCTGGTGGTGGCGACGGTGCTGGCCTGGCTGCTCGGCAACCTGCTGGGCGGGCTGGCGGGATACTACAGGAAGAACAGGCTGCTGAAGGCGATGGGTCTGGTCGCCATGGGGCTGCACCCGATGCCCTACTACGTCGTCGCCTTCGTGCTGCTGGTCGTGTTCGGCTTCATGTGGCCGGTGCTGCCGATCAGCGGCGGCTCCGGCATCGGGGTCGATCGGGGTTTCAGCCTCGACTTCGTCTACAGCGTCTTCCTCCACTCCCTGCTGCCGGCGCTGTCGCTGGTGCTGGTCGGTTTGGGCGGCTGGTTCCTCGGCATGCGGGCGCTGGTCTCCAACATCGTGACGGAGGACTACGTGGTCTACGCCGAACTGGGCGGCGTGGACCGCCGGCGCATCCTCGGTTCCTACGTGATGCGGAACGCCCTGGTGCCGCAGGTCACCGGCCTCGCGATGTCGCTCGGCGCGATCTTTACCGGCGCCATCATCACCGAGGAAGTCTTCGGCTATCCCGGCATCGGCTCGCTGCTGGTCGATGCGGTCCATGCCGGCGACTACAGCCTCGTGCTGGGCATCACCTCGGTCTCCATCGTCGCGGTGTCGCTGGCCGTGCTGGTCATCGACCTGCTCTACCCGCTCCTCGATCCCCGCGTGCAGGTGGAATGACGCCATGCTCAAGATCTTTCGCGACCTCCTGCGCTTCAATCTGGAATTCGCCATCGGCACGCTGATCGTCTCGATCATCGTCGGGCTGTCGGTGCTGTCGTTCTTCTCCCCCTACCCACCCGAGGACATCTACGTCGTGGCGCCCGACGTGCCGCCGTCGTGGGAGTACTGGCTGGGCACCACGTCGCGCGGCCAGGACGTGTTCTGGCAGATGACGGCGGCGCTGCGGAACACGCTACTGTTCGGCATCGCGGTGGCGGCGATCAGCCGGGTCATCTCGCTGACCATCGGGCTGGTGTCGGGCTACATGGGCGGCATGACCGACCGGGTGCTGATGTCGATCAACGACACCTTCATCATCATCCCACTGTTCCCGATCCTGGTGCTGTTCTACTTCGTGATGCGCGACAGCATGTCGTGGGCGCTGCTGGCGCTGATCATGGCGGCACTCGGCTGGGCCTACGACGCCCGCCTGATCCGCTCCGTCGCGATGAGCCTGCGGACCCGCGAGTTCACCTCGCAGTGCATCTTCTCCGGCATGAGCCCGCGCCAGATCATGACGCGGGAGCACTTGCCCTACGTGCTGCCGATCGTGTTCTCGACCACGCTCAACAACATGAACTGGTCGATCGGCATGGAAGTGACCCTGTCGGTCCTGGGCTTCACCGATATCAACACCCCGACCATCGGCAGCATGCTGTACTGGGCCAACCAGCACACAGCATTGGTGGCGGGCGTCTGGTGGTGGATCGCGTGGCCGGTGATCGCCGTGATGATGCTGTTCATCGGCCTCTACCTGCTGGCGACCGCGCTGAACGAATACATCGATCCCCGCAGCCGGCTCAGCCGGATGGGAGGTGCCGCATGACGCTCCACCAGATCAATAACCATCTCAACCCGGTGCCGGAAACGGCTCCCGCATCACCGGCGCTGCGCGTCGACGGGCTGCGCGCCTACTACCAGACGCGCTGGTTCGGCATCACCCGCGAGGTGCGGGCGGTGGACGACATCACGCTCCGGATCGAGCACGACGAGATCTACGGCATCGCCGGAGAATCCTCCTCCGGCAAAAGCTCCCTCATCAAGACGATCGCAGGCGCGATCCGGCCACCGCTCAACGTCGTCAGCGGCTCGGTCAACTTCGACTTCGGGACGCGCAAGGTCGATCTCTACGCGCTGAAGCCGGAAGAGCGCACCGCGATCCGGTGGAAGCACCTCGCCTATATCATGCAGGGCTCGATGAGCGTGCTGAACCCGCTGCGGCGGGTGCGGCAGAGCTTCATCGATTTCGCCTTCCGGCACATGGGGCTGCCCATGCCGGCCTTCCTCAGGGCGGTCGAGGAGCATCTGCTCAAGCTGCATCTTCAGCCCGGCGTCCTGGACTCCTATCCGCACGAGCTGTCCGGCGGCATGCGCCAGCGCGTCGTGATAGCGCTGGCGACCGTCTGCCGCCCCGGCTTCATCATCGCGGACGAGCCGACCACGGCGCTGGATGTCGTCGTCCAGAAGAGCGTGCTGACGATGATCCGGGAGGTCCAGCGCGAGATGCGGGCCTCCATCCTGTTCGTCACCCACGACATGGCCGTCCACGCCAACCTGACCGACCGGCTGGGCATCATGTATGCCGGACGGCTGGTGGAAGAGGGCCGCACCCGCGATCTCTTCCGCAATCCGCGCCACCCCTACACCGTCCACCTGATCCGCAGCCTGCCCCGGATCGGCGACGCCGAGCCGCGCAAGGGACTGGAAGGCACGCCACCCAACCTTGCCGACCCGCCGCCGGGCTGCCGCTTCCACCCGCGCTGTCCGATCGCCATGGAGGTCTGCCGGGTCGTGGTTCCGCCCATGCAGTCGCTGGGAGGCGGGCATCGCGTCGCCTGCCACGCCGTAACCGGGGGGACCGTACAATGAGCGGGGCGGACACGGCACTTCTCGACGTGCGGGGCGTCAGCCGCAGTTTCTGGACCGGCGGGCTGCTGTCGCGGCGGCGGATCGATGCGGTCAAGGACGTCAGCTTCACCCTGACCGACGCGCGGCCGGAAATCTTCACGATCATCGGCGAGTCCGGCAGCGGCAAGTCCACGCTGGCCCGCATGATCCTGAACGGGATGCACCCGACCGGCGGAAGCATCGCCTTCGGCGGCGAGGACCTGACGGCCATCAGGAAGACGCGCGACCGGATGCGCTTCATGAGCCGGGTCCAGCCGATCTTCCAGAACCCGTTCGAAAGCTTCAACCCGCTGAGCAAGGTCGACCGCTACCTGACCATGACCGCCCGGAACTTCACCGAAGCGCGGTCGCAGGCGGAGACGGAGGCGGCATCCGACCGGGCGCTGCGCAAGGTCGGGCTGTCGCTGGCGGAGGTCAAGGACCGCTTCCCGCACGAGCTGTCCGGTGGCCAGCTTCAGCGCATCGCCATCGCCCGCGCCCTGATCCCCGGCCCCCGGCTGATCGTGGCGGACGAGCCGGTGTCGATGGTCGACGCCTCCCTCCGGGTCGCCATCGTCAACCTGTTCAAGGACCTGCGCGACGAGCTGAAGGTCTCGATCATCTACATCACCCACGACCTTGCGACCGCCTACTACATCAGCGACCGCATCATCATCATGCAGAAGGGCGAAGTGGTGGAAAGCGGCGACGCCCGCGCCGTGCTGGACAATCCGCAGCACCCCTACTCGATCCTGCTGAAGAACTCCGTACTCTCGCCCGACGTGCCCGATGACGACGAGCCCCAAACCACCAATCGGGACCCCATCGAGCGGGGCCACGCCGCCCGCTCCTACTGACACCCAAATCACCTTTCAGAGAATGCCTCGCTTCGTAGGTCGGTCTAGAGCGAAGCGGCAGCCGACAAGCAGGCGCGTCGGTGTCGGCTGCCGCTTCGCTCTAGACCGACCTACGGCAGGAGCACCTTCACC
>NZ_JCACHA010000771.1:0-9814 GCF_059503625.1 Skermanella sp. | reverse complement strand
CGCGGCCCGGGGACGTGCTGCTGGGCCTGGACCTGGTGGCGCACCAGATCGAGGGCCGGCGCGATGTCAACCGCCGGCTGCGGAACCGGGGCGTGCGCGTCTTCTATGTCGTCTACGACCTGCTTCCGGTCCTGCGGCCGGAATGGTTCCCGCCGTTCCCGCTGTTCCGCACCTGGCTTCAGGCGATCGCGTCCGAGGCCGACGGCCTTATCTGCATCTCGCGGTCGGTGGCACAGCAGTTCCTGTCCTATGTCCGGGAACTGGAAGTCAGCCGGTTCACGCCGCTGCGCGTCGGGCACTTCCATCTCGGCGGCGATATCGATACCGGGGCCGGCGAGGCGTCCGACGAGGTCAAGGCCCTGCTGAAGAGGCCTACCCGCAAGTTCCTGGTGGTCGGCACGGTCGAGCCCCGCAAGGGCCATGCCCAGTGCCTTGCCGCCTTCGAGGAACTTTGGGCCGCCGGCAAGGACATCGACCTCGTCCTGGTCGGCAAGCAGGGCTGGATGGTCGACGAGCTGGCCGAGCGGATGCGCAATCACGCGGAGGCAGGCAAGCGGCTCCATTGGCTCGGCAAGGCATCGGACGCCGACCTCAACGCCCTTTACGAGAACTGCACGGCGCTGCTTGCCATGTCGCAGGACGAAGGCTTCGGGCTGCCGCTGATCGAAGCCGCCAAGCATGGGCTGCCGATCCTGGCGCGCGACATCCTCGTGTTCCGCGAGATCGCCGGGGAGCACGCGGCCTATTTCTCAGGCTCGGGCGGAAGCGACTTCGCTTCGGCGCTGTCGGCCTGGATCGGCCGTCACGAGCGGGGAGAGGTCGCGGACTCCGGCGCCATGCCGTGGCTTACCTGGGCCGGTTCCGCCGAGCGGCTGGTCGACGTCGTGCTGCATGGAAGCTGGGATGCAACCTGGGTTCCGGGGCAGGCCGAGGAGGAGCGCGCCGAGGCCGGCATGGCGGAGGAACGGGCCGGCGACGGGAAGACCGCCGACGCTGGAATCGCCGGCGCCGGGATCGCCGGCGCCGGGACCGCCGATGGCGAGGCTTCGGATCCGGAGGAGACGCTGGAGCCGCCCCGGCTGTCGAGGCAGGCCTGATTGAACTTTCTCGCACAGCCGGGCGTGTGATGCGTCCGGCGGCCGAAGCGATATTTTTATTGTCGCACTCGCCTTTTTCGAGCATCCGGAATCGGCTATCGTCGCCAAGTCGAAAACAGCCCGTGTCCATCGGCTTCGCAGCCTGTGAGCATGGCTGGTCGCCGCGCCCGATGCGGTTTCGGCCGGGTTCTTTTTGGCCGGCACGCGGGGTCCCGGTGCCTTGATATTGTTCGGACGGTATGACATTGACCCATGAACAGGAATACGATAAGCGGCGCTGAAAAATGATCTTGCTGATTCTCGGCGATATGGATTGTTTAAACGCCTCCCATGGACAGTGCCTTTGTGAGCAAGGGGAAGAGTAATGAAGCGCGCTTTGGTTACTGGTGTGACCGGACAGGACGGAGCCTATCTTTCTGAACTTCTGCTCAAGCAAGGGTATGAAGTGTACGGCATGCTGCGGCGGAGCAGCTCGGCCGATGTGGTCGATGCGCGCCTGCGGTGGCTTGGGATCGAGAAACAGATCAAGTTCGTCGACGGTAACCTGACCGACCTTTCCGGTCTCATCAGGACACTGAAGGAAGTAAAGCCGGACGAGGTGTACAACCTTGCCGCGCAGTCCTTCGTCAAGTCGTCCTGGCAGCAGCCGCTCCTGACCGGTACGGTGACCGGACTCGGCGCCGCCAACATCCTGGAGGCCGTCCGGCTGGAATGCCCGACCGCCCGTTTCTACCAGGCATCCTCGTCCGAGATGTACGGCTTGATCCAGGAGCCGGTGCAAAGCGAGACCACTCCGTTCTACCCGCGCTCGCCCTATGCCGCCGCCAAGCTCTACGCTCACTGGATGACGGTCAACTACCGCGAGAGCTTCGGTCTTCATGCCAGCAGCGGCATCCTGTTCAACCATGAATCGCCGCTGCGGGGCATCGAGTTCGTCACCCGGAAGGTGACCGACGGCGTCGCCCGCATCAAGCTGGGGCTCGAGAAGGAACTGCGTCTCGGCAACATCGACGCCAAGCGCGACTGGGGCCATTCCAAGGACTACGTCCGGGCGATGTGGCTGATGCTTCAGCAGGAAGTTCCGGACGACTACGTCATCGCCACGGGCCGGACGACGACCGTGCGCGACATGTGCCGGATCGCCTTCGAGTATGTCGGCCTGAACCCGGACGACCACATCGTGATCTGCCCGGACCTGTTCCGCCCGGCCGAAGTCGACGTCCTCCTGGGGGATGCCACCAAGGCGAAGGAAAAGTTCGGCTGGGTGGCGGAGATCAGCCTGGAATCCATGATCCAGGAAATGGTCGACGTCGATCTTCAGCGTGTCCGCCGAAACATGCAGTAGGAATGGTCGTGGCCCTGAAGGACATGCCCCTGAAAGTGCTGGTAACGGGAGCCGGCGGCTTCGTCGGCCATCACCTGATCGCTGCCTTGGACCAGGTACTGGCTCCGGGAAGCGAGATCGTCGCCGGCTATTCCAAGGCGGCGGCAAGCGCTGCGGTGCAGGGCGAAGGCGTCGGTACCCGCATCGGCGTCCGCGCCGTCGGGCTTGACGTGACCGACGATGTCCAGGTGAGCAGCGTCCTTGGGGCCGAGCGGCCGACCCATGTCGTGCATCTCGCCGCGATCGCCGCCGTCACGGCGGCGACCCGCGATCCGCGCATGACCTGGAACGTCAACCTGAACGGCACTCTCAACATCGCCCTCGCGGTGCGGGCGGAGTGTCCGGAATGCCGGATCGTCTTCAGCGGCAGTTCCGAGATCTACGGCGCCAGTTTCAAGGCCGGCCTGCCGCTCGACGAGTCGTCGGAACTTCAGCCGGTCAACCCCTATGCCAGCAGCAAGGCCGCGGCCGACCTGATGCTGGGGCAGATGGCCCGGCAAGGACTGAAGGCCATAAGGCTGCGGCCGTTCAACCACACGGGTCCGGGACAGAGCGAGGACTTCGCGATACCGTCCTTCGCGGCGCAGATCGCCCGGATCGAGCGGGGGCTTAGCGAACCGGTGATTCGGGTCGGGTCGCTGGACGCCATGCGCGATTTCCTGGATGTCCACGACGTGGTCGATGCCTATGTCGCCGCGGTGCTGCGGGCCGACGATCTGCCCATGGGATGCGTGATGAATCTGGCGTCGGGCAAACCCCGCCGCATCGGGGACATGCTCGACAGCCTGCTGGCGATGTCCGATACGCGGATCGAGGTGGCGCCGGACCCGGCGCGCTTCCGGCCCAGCGATACTCCGCTGGTGGTCGGTGACAGCAGCCGGGCGCATGCCTTGCTGGGCTGGCAGCCGCGGCGGGATATCGAAGATACTCTCCGCTCCGTTCTCGACTATTGGCGCACCCGCGTCGTGGCTTGAGAGCCCGTCGTCAAAGGTGCGTGACCGCCTGAAGGGGGCCATGCACCTTCGAGGTCCATGATATCAGCGGGTGACGGTACCGGCGGTCGCGAGCTGCCGGATCACGGCGGCCAGCTGATCGCGTGCGGCAACTGCCATCGCTTTTCCGGCGCCGTCGCTTTCATGGATGAACGTCGTGAAGATGCGCGCCTTGTTGATGTAGTAGAGGTGCCGGAATTCGGTCGTACGGTCCGGCGTCGCGCAGGTGGCTTCGCCCGTCCGCAGGGTGATCTCGCGCAGGCTTTCGACCGGCCCCAAGGACGAGCTGAACTTGCCGGAGCAGCTGTTCCTCAGCACATCCACATAGGAATCCGTCAATTCCACGAGGCCGCGGTTGTCGATGATGCTGATCTCCCGGATGCCGCCGAACACCGGCCCGTATTTCCAGGCGAATGTCGCCGGACGCTGATCCGGGGCGACCCGTTCCATCGATACCGGCACGATGCCGGCCATGCCGGCCGCGGACAGCAGGCTGACGAGCGCGTCGGGCAATGCCGGCCCGATGATGGGGCTGACAACCGGTGCGGCCGACGGTGCCGGTGCGGGTGAGGGGGCCGATTCGGCAGGTAGCGGAGCGGCCGTGCGCGGCAGCGCCGCGAGTTGCACCGGGGCCAGCGAGGGATCGGGCAGGATTTCGATCTCCGCCGCCGGCGGAACCGAGTCGGCTGCCGGTTCCGGAGCCGCGAACGTCATCGGTGCCGGAGTCGGGGCAGGAGTCGGGGCAGGCGTTGGAGCCGAAGCTGGAGCAGGCGTCGGAAGAGGCAGGATCGGCGGTGCGGCCGCTGGCTGGACCTTCGCGACCGAACCGCCGTCGGTGTCGACGCAGGTACTGAGGTCGGCCAGCGCCCTGCCGCTTCCGCGCAGATTGACCGTTATCTTCAGTTCCGGATTGTCGACCGCGAGCGTGCTGCCCCGCCGCAGCGACTCGAAGAAGCCCTGGTCCTTGCCCATCGTGATCGCCATGGCCGACGGGCGGGTGACCAAGCCCGAGTTCTGCCGCGTCTCCTTGCCGTCGATCGTCAATCTGGTCGGCAGGACCGATTTCGTCTTGAGCTTGTCGGATGCGAGTCCGACGAGGACGATGACTTCACCGGCCTTGTTCCGGGCGATCAGCAGGGCATGTCCGTTGTCGAACCGCGTTCCGGCGGCGCAATAGTCGAAACCGCCGCTATCCTTGGTAACCGCCGTGATCGACCAGTCCTCGGTCGGATTGGCCGGTTTCGATACCGCTGGTCTGGACGCCACCTTGTCGGCGGCGGCCACCGGCGCGGCGGCGATGCCGAACGCAACGCTCAGGCCGGCTGTCCAAATCATCCAGTGCTTCATAACATTGCTTTCCAAGGTGCCATCGGTTTGGAGGGGTCAACGCGCAGGGACGGGTGCTGCCGCAGGGCCGTCCGCGCTCGGGCATGCCGGGATCCGATCCAGCAGGGCCGGCCAGTTCTCGAGCCAACCCGAGTCGTGGGAAGCGCCGGCGATCGTGACGATGCGGATGCAGCCGCCGGGCGGAGACCGCATGGCGAAGGAATCGGCGATCAGCCGCGGCACGATCCTGTCGTTCGCCCCGACGAGATGAAGTTGCGGAACGGCTGCCAGACGTGCGGCCGAATCGATCGGGTCGAGAGATCCCCGGAGCGGAGAGACGCGGTGATGCGATGTCCAGACGCCATGCGCGACGTTGCCGGCGACCGTGACGACCGCCGCGACGTCGGAACGGCGCACGGCCAGCAGAACGGCGAGACCGCCGCCGCCGGAGTAGCCGATCAGCGTGAGCCGCCGCCGGGGAGAGGGGGGAAGAGTACGGTCGATCGCTTCGTCCAGCGCGGCGACCACCGATTCGGCGAACCGCTGGGAGGTCCAGAACGGAACGCCGCACGAGTCGCGGGTACCGGCCGGGCGGAACTGGCAGGGACGCGCCAGGTACAGGACGCTTGGGGCCCTGTCCGCCGCCGCCAGACGCAGGGCGACCGGATTGAGCGGCGTCGGATCGCTGGAAGGATCGGTGGTGGTCTCCCACGCGTAGCCGTCTCCTTCTATATAGACGTCCACATCGTAGGCGTTCGACGGGGCGCCGGCGCTTGAAGCCGCCGCCGGCGAAGCGAAACGCGACCACGTCGTCAGGGCGAAGCCCCGGCTGTGCAGGGCGCCCCTGGACAATCCGCCCCGGTTCGCGATCTCTCCCGCCGAGGAGCTGCGCTCCGCCGGAGTCGCGGTGCATCCCGCAAGATGGGGCAGGGCCAGCATTCCGAGCACGGCGGCGGCAAGGACGCGCACCATGGGGCCGGTCCGACGAAGCGGATCGACCCGCCGAAGCGGATCATTCGCGACGAAGGTCATGGAGCATCTTCCGGACATCGGGGGCCAGGGGGATCAGCCGCTCGATGCCGGCGTCCACTGCCCGCAGCATGCGAGCCTGACCCAGATTGCCCCATTCGGCCGTGGGTGCCATCGCGATGCCGGTGAACCACAGCGCTACCGGGTCGTTCGGGTTGCGGAGCAGCAGTTCGTTGCCGAAATTGATCGCGACGGCGGTATTCTGCGACTGTACGAGCGTGCCGAGGAAGGGAGCCGCGAGGTCGGTCCGCTCCGGCATCTCCTGCCGCAGCGTCATGACCTTCTGGCTCCAGGTGGGGATCTCCCACTCGCGCAGCCGGTCGAATTGCGGGTCGCCCATTTCCGTCGCCAATTCGTCGCGCATGATCACCGTCAGCGACTTCAGCCGGATACTGGAGGGAAGCTCCGCGACATGCCGGTCGACGGCCCGCATCAGGGCTTCGAACCAGTAGACTTCGCTCGCGGTGAACGCGGCGCCGGTCCGGCCCTTGGCCGCCAGACGATTGGTCAGGTCCAGCGTCAGCCACCAGAGATGCATGCCGCCCTGCCCATGGTCGGACAGCAGCCAGGGCGGCAGCGACCGGTCGATGGGGCCGCCGGTCCGCATGTTCGCCAGGACGCGCTGGGCATCCAGGGCGAGCCGCACGGTCATCACGGATGCCGTCACCAGCACCAGCCCGGCAAGCGCCGCGACTCCGGCATGGAGGAAGCGCTTGTAGTGGTTCGCGGGCGAGTGCCCGTCGCGGCTCCGGGATGGGCGGGGCAGGCCGCCGGCGGTCGCCGCCAGTGCCGCCGCCTGGAAGGGAACCGCTTCCGGCAGGGTGAACCACGCCGCGAGCAGGCCCGCCACGACGACCCAGACGGCGCACAGGACCACGTGGGACCGGCGGCGGGCGCACAGGATAGCGGTGACCGGAAGCGCCAGCAGCAGCAGGCCGCCCGGCAAGCCGGTCGAGATCGTCGCTTCCAGGTACGAGTTATGGGTGTGGAAGGCCCCGCCGCCCATGATGTCCAGGCTGGGTTGCCATGTTTCGCTGTCCACGCGGATGTCGCGGACATGTTCGAGGAACCGGTAGAGGATATCGTTGTACGAGCCCCATCCCGATCCGTGCAGCAGCAGCCATGGATCGGCGCGCAGCGCCTCCAGCGCCACGCGAATCATCTCCCAGCGCGAAAGAGGCGATTCGAGGTTGTACGATTTGCCGAGCCAGTACATTCCGGCAGGGACGGCGAAGATGATGGCGGATGCTGCCGCGACCGTCGCCGCTCGCCAGATCTTCCCTGTTCCGGTCAGCCAGGAAAGCGCGGCCAGGCCGGGAATGACCAGCACGAAGATGCCGATCGCCGTCTTGTTGGAGGACGTCACGACGATGGCGCCGCCCAGCAGCAGCGCCGCCGCAATCCGCAGTCCCCCGGGATTTCCGCACAGGCGCCGGGCCAGCGGCAGCGGTGCGAGCAGCCGGGCGACCGCCGGCGGCCAGCGAAGCGAGGTGTCGCTTATCACGATGGGGATCAGGAAGAGACCGAGGATCGCCGCGAATTCGGGCCAGTACACCGGACGCCAGGGAGAGCCGATCGGCTCGCTGATGTTCAGTCCGAGGAGGATGACGCCTGAAATCACCGCCGATACGACGACCGCCCGGCGGACAAGGCGCTTCTGCCACACCGCCAGCGTCAGTGCCGTCAAGGCGGTAAGCGCCACCTGCCACAGCACTCCTTCCCCGGTCTGGGGAGGACCGATCAGCGAGCGGGCCGGAAGCGGCGCCGCGAGCGAGGCGATGGCGGACCAGAGTGCGAGAGCGCCGGTAACCAGCGTCAGCGGGTGCGTCAGGGCACCTGAGACGGGATAGCCGAGCATCGTCATGGCGGCGAGACATATGGTCGCGGCTCCGCCGCAGGCGAACAGGGCGGCGATCACCGGTTCCGACTGGTACCAGATGCCGAATGCCAAGGGTTGCAGCGCCGGAACGAATATGAAGAAGGACAGGCAGACGATCGTGCCGCCGCATGCGGCCAGGATGCCTTCGGTCCTGTCGCCGGAGCGTGTCGCCACAAGTCCCCCACGTAGCGCCTCGACAGCCTCCGCCGGCTTGGCCGCCGGTGTATCGATGGCTTGCAGCTTGCTGGACAACCGGCAATCCCCTTGATGCGGAAGTACCGCCGACGGTCCGGAAAGCCAATGTCTTCCGGAGCTTCCGATAACTTCCTGAACTCGACATGGGTGGTGGAGCGGCTGCACGCCGGCTAACACCACGGACAGCGCGGTACTATTAAGGCGAGAAATAAACTTTGCCTTAACGCTGATGCCGTCGTCCGGCCAAGGCGGTCCCAGCGAAACGGCATTGAGGTTAAAGGAGTGTTTCCTTTGGTCTGCTCTACCATGTCGAGTGGCCTGAAAGTCACAAAACTGGCCAGTTGTGCAATGCCGCACGCCCTGAGACATATAAACCCTTGCAAGCTCTCTTTTGAATGTTTACTCCTTTCGATAAGCAGTTCGAAATTTTCAGAGCTTTGCCGCATTCGCCGCAGGGGGCTAATTTATGTTGATTAACAAGCGTCAAAGGAAGCAGGCGGTACTGCTTGCAACTACGTCGGTATTCGCGTTTACCGCAGTATTCTCGGGTGTCGGCAGTGCCTTCGCGGAAGTGAAGTCTGTTACGGCTGTCGCGACTGTCCGGACGACGTCGAACATCGCCGCGTCGGACACCATCGTCGGCACTCCAGCCGCTCCCGTGGCGATCGAATTGGTCGGCGGCGGCACGATCGAGAACAGGGGAACGATCCGCGGTCTGGCCAACGCCTCCGCGATCGTCGTCACCGGCGTCGCCTCCGCCGCGACCAAGATCGACAACTACGGTACGATCGAAGCCAGCAAGACGGCGGGCAACAACGCCCGTGACGTCGCTGCGATCTACCTGAACAGCCGTGCGGACATCATCAACCGCTCCACCGGCGTCATCAAGGGTACCGGCGGCGCCGACGGCATCATCGTGGCGACCGACGTTGCCAACGGCAACCTGCCCGGCTCGACGATCACCAACGAAAATGGCGGTGTGATCTCCTCCGACAGCGGTAATGCGATCTCGGTCTACGGATCGATGCGCAGCATCACCAACAGCGGCAAGATCATCTCCGAGACCGGCACCGCGATCTATCTCGGCGCCAAGGGCGAGATCACCGACGGCATCACCAACACGTCGACCGGTTTGATCCAGGGCGGTCCCGCCGATGGATCGGGCAAGGCGATCGACGCGTCGCTCAGCACGGCCAACCTGACGATCAACAATGCCGGCACCATCGTCGGACAGATCCTGTTCGGCACGGGCACCGACACGCTGAACGTCATCGGCGGCAAGATCACCGGCAACGTCAGCGGCGACTCGAAGGACACCGTCAACTTCAACCTGGGCACGGGTTCGTTCACGACCGCCGGCAAGTTCGTCGGCATCGGCACGATCAACGCCAACAGCGGCACGACGACGCTGGCCCAGGCCGTGACCGGCGCCTCCGCCTTCAACATCAAGTCCGGCGCCACGGTCAAGCAGTCCGCTTCGATCGCCGCGACGACGGTGACGAACGCGGGCACGCTGAACGTCGGTTCGTCCAAGCAGACGATCACCGGCAACTACGTCCAGACCGGCACCCTCGCGCTGACGATCACCGATGCAGCCAATGGTTCGCTGTCGGTTTCCGGGACCGCCGACGTCAAGGGCAAGGTGGCTCCCGACACCAAGACGCTGCGGACGGCCGTCATCACTCCCGGCACCTCGTTCACGGTGCTGGAATCGACCGGTACGCTTACCGCCGCTTCCGACCTCTCGGTTGACGGCACCAACACGATCGAGAAATTCGCCGTATCCAAGTCGGGCAACCTGCTGAAGATCACGCGCGAAGCCGGTATCTCCCCGGACGCTCCCGTCCAGAAGGCTCTCAACAGCCTCAAGTCCGGCGCGATTTCCACTGGTGGAGATCCGTCCGTCGCCCAG
>NZ_JCACHA010000770.1:0-9830 GCF_059503625.1 Skermanella sp. | reverse complement strand
GGCCTTTTTAATTCGTTATGTCGTCGATGTTTGGCCAAGATCAGGGCGATAAATTCACAGTAAGATCATCATTTTGTAGGTCGCTTCCACGATTTGCCATCGGCGCGCCAAACTGTGCAGCGCAATTTCACAAAGAAGTCTTCCCAACTGCCGTTTCAGCAAGCGCGTTGTAGAAAAGCCTGCTCAGGAGCCGAGCAGCTGGCCGATCATGGTCCAGCCGTAAAGCGAGGCGACCAATCCAGCGAAACCCAGGAACTCGGTCAGGAACTTCGAAGCCGACATCGTATCCTCCCTTGCAGGTGATCCAGCAGGTTGCTGGGGTGGTGACAAGAGGATCATATGAGAACATACTAGGAACATCAAGCGCGATGTTCGCTTTATGTTCTCATGATGCCGAATCGCCACCGTTCTCCCTGCGGGCAGCATCCGATGGATAGCGCAGCCGCTCTGGAACCTTTGGTCGGTTGCAAGCGTTCTCCCGCGTGTAAACCAAACGACGTAGGAGAGCAAAGTGGGGCGGAATATTTTTTACATCATCGGCGTCGTTGTCGTCGTAATTGCCGTGCTGTCGCTGGTCGGTCTTCGCTAAGAACGGCGGAGAGTTCTGCGCTACGGCGCAGCCAGAGTCCCGGTTACCAAAAAGGCGAAGCGTACCCGGCGGATTTTGGAATCGCCGGGTACGCTTCGCCTTTTTGAATCTGTGCGTCCGACCGAACGATGACTGTCTGAAGCTTCGCCTCACTCGACCGTGAGCACGATCTTTCCCTGGATGTGTCCACGATCGGCCCGCTCGTGGGACCTGCGAGCATCGGCAAGGGGAAAGGTGCTATCAATCGCAACGCGGATCGTACCGTCGTCAAGCAAGCGCCCGACTTCCTGCAACTGCGCGCCACTCGATCGGACCTGCGTTGCGGAAACCGTGACGCCCAGCGCCGCAGCCGCCTCGGCACCGGAGAACCCCAAGGGGAAGATTGGGAATAGAGCGCCGCCCCGCTTGAGCGTGCGCAGGAAACGGCCGGTCGTCGGGCCGCCGACCGAATCGACGACGAGATCTAAGTCGCGGACGACATCCTCGGGAGCGGTCTTCCTGTAATCGATGAACTCGTCAGCGCCCAGGTCGCGCAGGAACGCTTCATGCTTGCCCGACGCCACTGCGATGACGCGGGCGCCCTTCCACTTGGCGATTTGCACAGCGAAGTGCCCGACACCGCCGGCGGCCCCATTTACGAGGACGGTCCTGCCTTCGAGCGGCACGGGCCGATGACTGTTCGGCTGGAGCGGGTTCGGTTCATCGTGCCCCAGCTCGATCATGAACTGCCAAGCGGTTAGCAGCGACATCGGTGCTCCGGCGGCATGGACATGGTCGATGCCAGCCGGCTTGAGCGCTACTTCCGACGCCGGAACGCTGACGTACTCGGCATAGGCCATGCTGTCCCCGAAAACGCCGCTGGGAAACCGCACCATCGAGTACACGTCGTCTCCGACGGCGAACTCCTCGACATCGTCTGCGGTCGCCTCGACGACGCCCGAAATGTCCGTTCCCGGAATGATGGGGAAACGTCCCTCCGGCTGCCATTCGGGAGGAAGAGTCCGATAACCTTCACGCAGGTACCAGTCGGGCGGATTGAGCCCGACCGCGTGGACGCGGACCAGGATCTCGCCGGGTTTCGGTTCCGGCTTCGGAGCGTCCTCGTAAACCAGTACCTCGGGACCACCGAAAGCGTGGAACCGCACCGCCTTCATCGTCTCTGCCGACATCGCTTCCACCTTCACCGCAAATGGACTATCTCTATCCGGAACAGTGCCCCGATTATCCGGAGCACTGTTCCGCTTGTCAAGAGGGGTCCATGCGAGCCGACGCCAGGAAGAACTACGAGCACCTGCTGACGGTCGCCCGCGAGGTGGTCACCGAGCAGGGCGCAGACGCGTCGCTGCGCGATATCGCGCGCAGGGCCGGCGTGGGAATGGGTACGCTGTACCGTCATTTTCCGAGGCGTGAGGTGCTGCTCGAGGCCCTGCTCCGCGCCAGCTTCGACGAACTCACGGCAAGGGCCGGAGAACTGGAGGGATCGGCCCCGCCGGCGGAAGCGCTCACGTCATGGCTGCGCGAAGCCGTCGCAGTCGCGCACAAATACAGGGGAGCCATCGATTCGATGGTAGCTGCCATCGCCGACCCGGAGTCGGCACTCCACGCCTCCTGCCAGACGATGCGCGCGGCGGGCACCCGCCTTCTCGTCAGGGCTCAGGAACAGGGCGTAGCACGAGCCGGTCTGGACGGCACCGACCTGTTCGGGCTGCTAGGGGCGCTCGCGTGGCTCCGGGATCAACCTGCGCTCGCGCCACGCGCCGACCACCTCTTCGACGTAATCGCCGGCGCCATCCTGGCCAAGGATTGAGCTGCATGCGCGAGGTTCCAGCCCCTGGAACCCCGCTATTGCCTATGTTTATCCCCTCACTCCCACTCGATCGTGCCGGGCGGCTTGCTGGTGATGTCGTAGGTGACGCGGTTGATGCCGCGGACTTCGTTGATGATCCGGGTGGCGACCCGTCCCAGGAACTCGTGGTCGAAGGGGAAGTAATCGGCGGTCATGCCGTCCACCGAAGTCACGGCGCGGAGCGCGCAGGCGTAGTCGTAGGTCCGTTCGTCGCCCATGACGCCGACGGTACGGACCGGAAGCAGCACGGCGAAGGCCTGCCAGATGGCGTCGTAGAGACCGGCGTTGCGGATTTCCTCCAGGTAGATCTGATCGGCCTTCCGCAGGATGGTCAGCTTTTCCGGCGTGATATCGCCGGGGATACGGATCGCAAGGCCGGGACCGGGAAACGGATGGCGGCCGATGAAGCTGTCCGGCAGCCCGAGTTCATGGCCCAGCCGGCGAACCTCGTCCTTGAACAGTTCGCGCAACGGCTCGACCAGCTTGAGGTTCATGCGCTCCGGCAGGCCGCCGACGTTGTGGTGCGACTTGATGGTCATGCCGCCGCCGGATACCGAAACGCTCTCGATCACGTCGGGATAGAGCGTCCCCTGGGCCAGGAACTCGGCGCCGCCGATCTTGTGCGCTTCCTCGTCGAACACGTCGATGAAGAGGCCGCCGATGATCTTGCGCTTCTGTTCCGGATCGCTGACGCCGGCCAGCTTGCCGAGGAACAGGTCGGACGCGTCGCGGTGGACCAGCGGGATGTTGTAATGGTCGCGGAACAGGGTGACGACCTGATCGGCCTCGCCCGTGCGCATCAGGCCGGTATCGACGAAGATGCAGGTGAGCTGATCGCCGATCGCCTCGTGCAGCAGCACGGCGGCGACCGAGCTGTCCACGCCGCCGGACAAGCCGCAGATCACCTTGCCCTTGCCGACCTTGGCCCTGATCCGCGCGATCTCCTCGTCGCGGAAGGCAGCCATGGTCCACTCGCCGGAGCAGCCGGCGACGCGATGGGTGAAGTTCTCCAGCAGCTGGGCGCCGTGGGGGGTGTGGACGACTTCCGGGTGGAACTGCACGCCGTAAAAATGACGGGTATCGTCGGCGATGATGGCGAAGGGAGCACCCTCGCTCTGCGCCACGACGCGGAAGCCGTCCGGCAGCTTGGTGACGCGGTCGCCGTGGCTCATCCAGACCTGCTCGCGGGCGCCCTGCTCCCACAGCCCGTCGAACAGCGCGCAGGGCTCCTTCACGTCGATGAAGGCGCGGCCGTATTCGCGGTGGTCGGAGCCGGTGACTTCGCCGCCCAACTGGGCGCACATGATATGCTGGCCGTAGCAGATGCCGAGGACGGGAACGCCCTGGTCGAAGACCTGCTGCGGCGCGCGGGGCGAGTTCTCCTGGGAGATGAACGCCGGGCTGCCGGACAGGATGATCGCCTTGGGGTCGAACTCCCTGACCTTTTCGTCCGTGATGGTGAAGGGATGGAGTTCGCAGTAGACGCCACTCTCGCGCAGGCGCCGGGCGATCAACTGGGTTACCTGGGACCCGAAATCCAGGATGAGAACGCGATCGGCTGTCAGGGCGGGGGAGAGAGGGGCAGTCATGTCAAACTCGCTTCAAGCATTGAATGGGGCGATCTGGGAATGGGGTGTTCTAGCGCACGGGCGGGTCCGCCGACAATCGCGCCAGCGGGGCAAGGTCGCGCCAGCCATAGGCGACCTCGGTCAAGGTAGCACCGGCGAACCCGACCGGCTTCTCGGCGAGCCGGACGCCGCCGAGCCGTTCGTAGAACCAGCGCGACGGGTTGTTGTGCAGGACCCAGACGACGGCGGAGTTCATGCCGTAATTGACCAGCTCTGCCGCCATGGCGGCCATCAGCAGCCGGCCGATTCCGCGTCCCTGGGCGTAATCGTAAAGATAGAGTGCGTAGAACTCGCCGCCAAAACCTTCGATGCGGGTGCGCTGGGTGCCGCACGAGGCGAAACCGACGACGCCGTAAGGCGGCTCGACCGCGACGAAGCTGGCATGGATGCGGCCATGGTCGCTGAGGATGGCGCGCCAGCGCTCGGTATAGGCGTCGGTCGAGAGGCCGAGCAGATAGGCGTCCGGCACTATCCCCGGATAAGTACTGCGCCAGCTGGCCACGTGGACCTTCGCTATACCCGCGGCGTCATCCGCGTGGGCGCGCCTTATCAGCGCCATACCTCCTCGCTCCGCCGCGCCAGCGGCGTGATATCGCCCCAGCCATAGGCTACTTCCATGACCTGCGTTCCATCGAACATGAGAGGCCGGTCGCTGACCAGCTTGCCGCCCATTTTCTCATAGAAACGCCGCGCCTTCCAATTATCCCGCAAGGCCCACACGGAGGCGGCCGTCATGCCGCGCAAGGTCATCGCCGCGGCCATCGTCGTCATCAGCCTTGTGCCCAGCCCCTGCCCCTGCCCGACCTTGAGGACGTAGAGGGCATGGAACTCGCCGGAATAATCCGTCAGTCCGACCTGCTCCGGTCCGTTGACGCCGAACCCGATGACGCGGTCCTCGCCGTCTATCGGCATCTCGGCTACGAAAATATCGGTGCGGTTCCGTTTGTTGTCCAGCACCTGCGCCCAGTAGCGCGTCCGGCTGAACACGTCCATCGATGCCAGCGTACGGGCGGGAACGATGCCGGGATAGGTTTCACGCCAGCCTGCAACATGCACATATGCCACCGCAGCGGCATCGTCGAGCCGCGCACGCCGGATCCGCCCGATCATTCCACAGCGCTCCCGCGCTCCATTACGCCTGCGAAAAAGCCGTCGGTGCCGTGCCGCGCCGGGGACAGCCGCATATAGGGACCGGTGCCCGGGCTGGCCGTACCGACAGCCTGTTCCCACAGATCGTCCACCGGCTTTACCGTGAAGTCGGGATGAGCGGCAAGGAATGCGTCGATTTGACGCTCATTCTCCTGCGGCAGCATCGAGCAGGTCGCATAGATCAGCCGTCCGCCCGGTTTGACCAGACGGGCCGCACTGTCCAGGATGCTATGCTGGAGCTTCAGCAGTTCTTCCAGTCCCGGTCCCAGCAGACGCCACCGGCTATCGGGATTGCGCCGCCACGTCCCCGTGCCCGTGCAGGGAGCATCGACAAGGACCCGGTCGAACTTGCCCTTGTGACGCTTGACCCAGGGATCGCGCTCGCTGGCGAGCGGGCGGGTCTCGATGTTGTGCAAGCCCGCCCGGCGGAACCGCTCGGCAGCCCGCTTCAGGCGCTTTTCCAGCACGTCGCAGGCGACCAGCCGGCCCTTGTTCTGCATGCCCGCCGCGATGGCGAGCGCCTTGCCACCGGCGCCGGAGCAGAAATCCACGACCTGATGACCGGGCTTGGCGTCCGTCAGCAGCCCGATGAGCTGCGATCCTTCGTCCTGGATCTCGACCAGTCCGGCCTTGAAGGCGTCGGTCGAAGCCAGCGGCGGGCGACCGTAAATCCGGACGCCGAAGGGCGACCAGCGCGTCGCCTCCCCCTCGATCCCGGCGGCGGCGAGAGCCGCGATGGCCGCATCCCGGTCGCCCTTGACGGTATTGACGCGGAGGTCGAGCGGGGCCGCGTCGAGCAGGGCCGCAAGCTCGGGTACGAAGCGGTCGCCAAGGAACTCCCGGAGGAGGTCCGCCGCCCAATCCGGGCATTCGACCCTGACCTGCTCCGGCATGTCCGGATGGTCGAGCGTATGGCCTTCCAGCTTGTTCGCCAGCTTGATCTCGCCGGCCGAGAACTCCGCCGGGGCGAAGCGGCCGCCGCTGAACAGCTTGTCCAGGTGATCGGCGGGCCGGCCCTGGGCAAGGATCTGGTCGGCGATCAGCAAGGTCCGGGCGTTTACGGGAAAGCCGCCGGCATGGGTGAACCACCAGCGCAGGCGCGCGTGGCGGCGCAGGACGCCATAGACGGTTTCGGCGACGGCGGCGCGGTCCTTGGCGCCGATGAAGCGGCGGGCACGGAAGAAGGCGCTGATCACGGCATCTGCCGGACGCGGCGTCACCTCCACCTCGTCGAGGAGTTCGATGGCGGCTTGAAGACGGGCGCCGGGGGTCATCTGGTCTCTGCTGAATGCACGGGGGCGAACTTGCGTCCAAACTTACATGAAGGTGTGACATGGGCGATTAATCGCCGCCGCGCAACAGCTTTCATCGGCAGGACAGCGCTGCGGCGGCGAAAATACCACCTAGCCGGTCCCGGTGCGCGGCATCCTGCCGGCTGCCCCAAGGGGTGCGGCGTCAGGAAGCTTCGATAGTGTATTGCCCGGCCATCAAACTACCTCCATAGTGGTAGAAGGGCATAGGTGCGCATGGTATATTGCCGTACCCTGCCGATAATGATTTTCAATGTTCCTTAGTGGTGCTTAGGGCATGTCGCCGGTTGACATTATCACTGACTTACTGATTGCGGGCATTGCCGGAACGCTGGGATATTTCGGTGCCCGCCTGGGCGGAGAGCTCTGGGCGCGCATCATCCTCGACAGCAAGGAAGCCAAGGATCTTCAAGCCAAGCTGAAGCGGCGAGCCCCGCTGATCCCGGCGTTCTCGCAAAGATGCGGACGCCTCAGGCCGGCCCTTGGACAGAGCGAAGCGCGACGGCGGAACGTGGAGCGGAGGATCGACGATCTGCACAGGCAGCTCTACGCCCTGGAGAACCGCGACGAGGAGTATATCCGGTTCGTGGGGCACCACCGGCCCGGACATCATCGTTTCAAGGCCGTGATGATCAATCGGCACGTTCAGACCGCCATCCGTGAGGGGCGGGTTCATGGGCTTCTGGATAACAGCTGGGCTCGCCCGCAAAACGTCGAGATCTGGGCCAGCAGTCTGGCGGACGCCAAAGGCAGCCTCAATGCCCGCTTTCCGATGAGCCTTGGATTCGTCGTGATCGAGATGATCGAACCCGAAGACGTCTCACAGGACGCGCAGGGAGATGCCGCATGACCACGACCTATATCCTGTCGTTCTTCACCGGCTATCTCGGCATCCTGCTGGGATTCCGCTTCGCCCTGGACAGGGTACAGATCGCCCGGCACCGTATCGCCACTCTGCACAAGGACAAGATCCTTCAGGTCGCGTCGATACGCGAGCTTGCCAAGGCGGCCAAGGTCAGCAAGCACAAGCTCAAGGAAAGCGAACTGCTTGTCGGGCGGCTGGAAACCGAGGTGCGGACACTCGAGGAGCGGGTCGGATCGGTCAAGCGCGCGGATAACAGGCTGGTCGTTCTCGACGAGCGCCGCCTGCCGGAGGATCATCCATGGATCCTGAGCATTTCCGGGCCGGGGGGCCTGCTTCCCGAAGCGAAAGGCGACGAAGGCCACGAGAACTGGACCGGCACCATGCGGTTTCTGGTCTGGGCGACGACCGAGAAGCGCGCGGTACACAAGGCGGCGACCCGCTATCCGGCGTCGCGCGGCTTCAAGGTGGAAGTGCTGGAAGAGAAGGGCCGGAACGGTCCGTCGCAGGCGGCCTAGCACCAGGAACGCTGTACCGCGAACGCCGAAGACATCGACCGGCATTCCCCGGCGATGTCTTCGGCCCGCGCTATCTAGTGCCCCAGGGTCACAGGTCGCGGCGGTAGTTCGGCGCCTCGTTGGTGATCATGATGTCGTGGACGTGGCTTTCGCGCAGCCCGGCATTGGTGATCTTCACGAAATTGCAGTTGGTCTGCATCTCGGGAACCGTCCGGTTGCCGGTGTAGCCCATTGCCGCCTTGAGACCGCCGACGAGCTGATGGACCACGCCGCCGACCGGCCCCTTATAGGGCACGCGGCCTTCGACGCCTTCCGGGACCAGCTTCATCGTGTCGCGCACTTCCTGCTGGAAGTAGCGGTCGGCAGAACCGCGCGCCATGGCCCCGACCGACCCCATGCCGCGATAGCTCTTGTAGCTCCGGCCCTGGTACAGGATGACCTCGCCCGGGCTCTCGTCCGTGCCGGCGAAGAGGCTGCCGAGCATCGCGCAATCGGCACCGGCGGCGATCGCCTTGGCGAGGTCGCCCGAATACTTGATGCCGCCGTCGCTGACGACCGGAATGCCCTGGCGATGGCATTCCTCGACCACATCCATGACGGCCGTCAGCTGCGGGACGCCGACACCGGCGACCATGCGGGTCGTGCAGATCGATCCGGGACCGATGCCGACCTTGACGGCATCGACGCCGACGCCGATCAGAGCCTTGGCAGCCTCGGCGGTCGCGACGTTTCCGGCCACGACCTGGGTATAGTTGGACAGGCGGCGCACCCGCTCGATCTGCTCCATCACCTTGGACGAATGGCCGTGGGCGGTATCGACCACCAGCACGTCGACCTCGGCGTCGAACAGCGCCTCGGCGCGGGCGAGACCGTCGTCGCCGGTACCGGTGGCGGCGGCGGCGCGCAGGCGGCCCTGGTCGTCCTTGCAGGCGTTGGGATGGAGCTGGGCTTTTTCGATGTCCTTGACGGTGATCAGACCGATGCAACGGTAGGCGTCGTCGACCACCAGGAGCTTTTCGATGCGGAACTGGTGGAGCAGGCGCTTGGCTTCCGACTGATCGACACCTTCCCGCACCGTGACCAGACGCTCGTGGGTCATCAGTTCCGAAACCCGCTGCTGCGGGTTGGAGGCGAACCGCACGTCGCGGTTGGTCAGGATGCCGACCAGCTTGCCGGAAGGCTGCTCGACCACCGGAATGCCGGAGATGCGGTAGCTTGCCATCAGGCTCAGCGCATCGGCGAGGCTGGCGGTCGGTTCGATGGTGATGGGATTGACCACCATGCCCGACTCGAACCGCTTGACGCGGCGGACTTCATCGGCCTGCCGCTCGATATCCATGTTGCGGTGAAGTACGCCGATACCGCCGGCCTGAGCCATCGCAATGGCGAGGGCGCTCTCGGTCACCGTGTCCATCGCAGCGGACATCAGCGGAATTCCAAGCTCGATCGTCTTGGTCAGCCGGGTGCGCGTGTCGGTCTGCGCCGGCAGGACCGAGGATTCGGCCGGCACCAGCAGGACGTCGTCGAAGGTTAGGGCTTCGCGAAACTGCACGATCTGGGCCATGTACCGTCTCCTGGCGTAAAATTTGCGGCACTATACACAGGAAACGCGCTGTGTGAAGTCTGTGTTGCCCTGCGGCAAACGCAGGGCTCGGGGATGGGGTGGTTTTTTGCCGGTCTATGGACGCATGTGGGCCATCGACGAAAAGTCGGCCTCGCGAAGGATTTTGCGAGAGATGTCTACCGAGCATTTTGACGGATGGAACTTGATGGTCGAATTCTGCAAGTCCAATAGAAGATTTTATCCAACTTCTGACTTTTTGAAGAAATTATATCATAATATAGGCAAGGGTCGTCAAGGATCGGGCTTAGGTGACTAACCTATGGCATTGTGTTTTTGTAGGTCGGTCTAAAGCGAAGCGGCAGCC
>NZ_JCACHA010000769.1:0-9834 GCF_059503625.1 Skermanella sp. | reverse complement strand
TCGATCGCAGACATCTTCGAGGACCCGCAGTACAAGGCCCGCAACAACATGCTGAACGTTGTCGATGAGCGCGTTGGCGAGATCGTGGTTCCCGCTCCGCTGCCCAGGCTGTCCGAAACGCCGCCGCAGTTCAAACACACCGGCCGAGCCCTCGGCGCCGACAACGAGGAGATCTATCGAAACCTCCTTGGCCTCTCTGCCGACAAATTCAATGCAATCAAATCAGCTAACGTGATCTGAGATGAGCTTATGACCGATATTCTCGCACAGATCGCAAGATCACAAAATTGGGTGCAGATCCCTCATGATCGGATTGCTCGATACAAGTTTATAGTAGAAGAAACAAACAAGCTTATCGCTGAAAGTGCGTCAGAGTTGATATCTATATCAAGGCATGGTGTCGAAGACGAGAGTGAATGCCGGCACACTCAGAGAAAAGTTCAGCCATGACGCAAGATATCATTGAAAGCGGCATCGTAGCGATAGCTGAAGGCGTTAAGGCCGGAGATATAACCTCCGAGCAGGTTACGCAAATTGCAATCAAACGTCTCAACGGTCGTGGGCGAAGTCTAAATGGCGTCATTTTAATTGACGCGGATCGCGCCTTGGAACAAGCAAGGGCCGTTGACCTCAAGCGCACACGAGGAGAGCGGCTTGGTATACTGGCTGGTGTCCCTTTAGCGCACAAAGATTTATTTTATCGCGCAGGGCGTGTCGCTTCTTGTGGATCAAAAATTCGCAGAGCGTTCGTTCCTGCAATCACCGCTACGGTCCTTGATCGACTGGATGAAGAAGACGCTGTTGATTGCGGCACGCTCCATATGACTGAGTTTGCAGTAGGGCCAACGGGTTATAACGAGCACTTTGGGCATGGCCGGAACCCTTGGAATCCGGACCATGTATGTGGTGGTTCATCGTCGGGATCAGGGATTGTCGTTAGCTCGAGTTGCGTGCCGGGCGCTCTCGGCAGCGATACCGGCGGTTCGATCCGTCATCCATCCGCAATGTGCGGTCTCACGGGACTGAAGCCAACGCATGGTGCAGTTAGTCGATATGGCGTTATGCCCCTATCGGGCACACTCGATTGCGTTGGCCCCATCGCTCGACACGCACGAGACACCGCGCGCCTCTTCGATATTATTTCGGGTAGGGACATACTGGACAGCAGTACGAGCAATGCTCACGTCGAAAAAACCGAAGAGAGGCTCACTGGTGACATTCGGGGAGTATCGATTGGCTGTCCTCGCAACTTCTATCATGATTTGCTCGAACCCGATGTCGCAATGGCTTTTGCCGAGGCGGTAAAGACATTTGGCTCTCTCGGCGTGAGAGTTAGGGACTCGGATGTGCCCGATATGGAACGTCTGAATGCGCTATCCAGCTTTATACTAGCGGTCGAAGGCGCAACGTTGCACAGGACTTGGCTGGAAGAGCGCCCCAACGACTATGCCGATCAGGTACGCGCACGTCTCGAGCCGGGGTTGCTATATCCTGCGACGCGTTATGTTGAGGCGATCTCCCTTAAGGAGCCGCTTACTAGGGAGTGGATCGATCGAGCGATCGGTTCGAATGATTGTGCTGTCGTACCGATTCTTTCTACGAGTGTGCCATCGATTGCGGAAACGACGAAGGGCTCTCAGGACGAGATTACCCGTATCATCGGGGGCGTCACCAGGAACACCCGAGCGATCAACTACCTTGGGCTCCCGTCGGTTGCAGTTCCGTGCGGATTTTCTGCCAATGGCCTCCCGATCGCGGTCCAGATTGTTGGGCGTCCTTGGGCGGAGGCACTGCTTCTCAAGATCGCAGATGCATTTCAGCGAGTGACTGATTGGCATCTGCGCACTCCGACGGGTCTTGCCACCATGGATTCGAGTTTAGTGAGCCCAACGACGATATAAAAATGTTTCGTCCGCTTCCCAAGCTGGCGCGGCCGGCAGGCGGACGTTCATACCAGGAGTGGGACGATGGAACGGAATATTGTTGGCTATGGTGCGAAAGGCCCGACTGGGCGTTGGCCCAACGGTGCTCGCCTCGCGGTGTCGCTGTGCCTGAACTACGAGGAAGGATCTGAGCGAGGCCATTCGCTGGGTGATCCCGATCAAGAGTCCTCGACAGAGCTTGGGAACTATCCCATGCCGCAAGGCATACGGGACTTGGCGATGGAGTCCATGTACGAATACGGATCACGCGTTGGTATCTGGCGCGTTCTCGATATATTTCAACAAACTGAAGTTAAATGCACATTCTACGCATGCGCGGTAGCTTTTGAGAAAAATCCTGATGTTGCTCACGCAGCAGTGCAAGCAGGCTATGATATCGTAGCCCACGGTTACCGTTGGGAAGAGGTGTTCCGGCTTTCTGAAGATGAAGAGCGTGCCCGCATGAAAATGGCCGTGGAGTCTCTTCAGAAAACTACTGGCAGGCATCCGAGCGGTTGGTACTGCCGCTATGGCCCGAGCGTCAACACGCGCCGCCTTGTCGTCGAGGAAGGCGGCTTCCTGTTTGATTGTGACGCTTACAATGATGACACACCGTATTTTGTGGACGTTGGCGGCAAGAGACATTTGATTCTCCCTTACACACCGGATGTTAACGACTTTCGATTCTGGAGTTCGCCTGGGATCTTTCAGGCGAGTGAATTCTATGAGTATGCACGAGAGTCTTTCGAGACCTTGTACGCGGAGGCGGAACGCTTCCCGCGCATGATGTCGATTGGCCTTCATCCCCGTATGATCGGCAGACCGGGCAGGATCAGGGGACTTCAACGCTTCATAGAAGAAGCACAAAAGCACGAAGGTGTCTGGTTCGCGACGCGCGAAGAAATTGCGAATGCTTGGTTAGAGATGCACGGCGCCAAGCGCTGACTCTTAGCAACAATATCAACGTGAAATGGGCGGTTGGCGGTTGACGCCAGCCGCCGCGAACGATCACGTAAAAAGGGGAGCCAAAATGAATGATATTTTCAGCTTATCCGGCCGGAAGGCTCTAGTTACTGGCGGTAGTCGTGGAATCGGCGCCGCAATTGTTGAGCTGTTGGCTCGTGCTGGCGCTGATGTTGCTTTTTGCCACTACCGCGACAATGCAAATGCCGACGCGCTCGCGAAGAAGCTTTCAGAGGAAGGCCTAAAAGTCGCCGGTACCGAGTGCGATGTTGCAAACGAGGTTGATGTCGCAGCGATGGCCGCTTGGGCCGAACAGCAGATTGGCGACATCGATATTGTCGTTAATAATGCTGGTATTGGAGGAGACAAACCTTTCGCTGATCTCTCAATTTCCGATTGGGACAGGATGATTGCAGTTCATCTACGTGGCACCTTCCTTGTGACCCATGCCTTCTTCGACAAGATGTGCAAGCGTGGCTTCGGACGCATCATCAGCACCTCCTCGCAGCTCGCCTACAAGGGATCGCCTGGGCTAGTGCACTACAGCGCGGCAAAAGCAGGGATCCTCGGCTTTACGCGCGCGCTTGCCTACGAGGGAGCCCCCTTCAACGTGACGGTGAATGCCGTCTCCCCTGGGCCAATCAATACGGAGCTTACCCGCGGAATGAGCGACGAATTTTTGGCAATGAAGAAAGCGCAGGTGCCGCTTGGACGCTTCGGCGAAGCCGAAGAGATCGCGCCAACGGTTCTGCTTCTCGCTTCCAATGCAGGGTCTTTCTACACCGGACAGGGTCTCTCGCCTAATGGCGGCGACGTCATGGTCTAAGGCCGTTCGCCCAGTCAACAATCTAAAAGTAGAGGTAAATGCATGCCTACGAACAAACAACAGACCGTTCTGATCACTGGTGCAGGTATTGGTATCGGGCGAGCCACGGCGCTTGCCTTCGCCAATGCACGATTCAACGTCGCAGTCACGGATGTCCTTGAAGAAGAAGGCAAGGCAGTCGTTGAGGAAATCAAGGCAAAGGGTGGGAATGCCACGTTCTATTTTCTTGACGTATCCAATACTGAGCAGACGAACACCGTCGTCGATGCGGTTGAACGCGAATTCGGTAGTCTCGATAGTATAGTCGCGAACGCTGGTATCGCTCGCAAGGAACCGCTTGCGACCATCACCGATCAGAGCTGGGACCGAATTCTCGACGTAGATCTCAAGGGCGTCATGCGGATCGTCCGTGCCGCTGCACCGGGAATGAAAAAACGTGGCGGTGGATCCATCGTGGCTCTTACCTCCATCATGGGCGTCGCCTATGGCTGGAAGGAGCATGCCCATTACTCGGCGGCAAAGGCCGGTGTAATCGGGCTTGTTCGGGCTCTTGCCGTCGAGTTGGCGGGGGACCAGATCCGAGTAAACGGCGTCGCTCCGGGTATCATCCGTACGGCGCAAGCGCTCTCCAAGGAGCATTCGCTTGGCCCTGATGGCGTTGACAAGGCTGGCGAGTACATCCCGTTGGGCCGTGCTGGCGATGCAGATGAGGTCGCGGATGTTATTCTGTTCCTCGCCTCCCATGCGGCTCGCTACGTCACTGGTGAAACAATCGTCGTCGACGGTGGCCTCCTGCCCGCCGGGCCGCGCTGAGTCTCAAGTGTCCAAGAACTGGAACCTTTAAATGATTATCGGAACGCTGAAAGAGGTTTCGGTCGCCGAGGCAAGGGTCGGGCTCACACCTGAATCGGCACTGCAATTGCAAAAGCTTGGACACACATGCGTTGTGGAGTCGGGAGCCGGCCTCAATGCCGGCTTCGGCGACGCAGCTTATATGGCTGCCGGTGTGAAAGTATTACCGACCGCGGAAGACGTGTTCGCTGAAGCCGACGTGATTACAAAAGTACGACCTCTGGAAGAGCGCGAAGTTCGCCTGCTCCGGAGAGGGCAAACGACGATCTCATTTGTCTATCCTGGGCAGAACAAAGGCCTCTTAGAACTTTCGCGAGATAGTGGCGTGAGCGCCATCGCGATGGATATGGTGCCGCGCATTTCGCGGGCGCAGAAGATGGATGCTCTATCGTCGATGGCCAATATCGCCGGTTATCGCGCGGTGATCGAGGCGGGCAACAATTTCGGTCGGTTCTTCACCGGTCAGGTCACGGCCGCGGGCAAGGTGCCGCCGGCAAAGGTGCTGGTCATTGGCGCGGGTGTCGCCGGCCTTGCGGCGATCGGCACGGCTACGTCTCTCGGTGCCATCACCTATGCCTTCGACGTTCGCCCGGAAGTCGCCGAACAGATCGAATCCATGGGAGCGGAATTCGTCTATCTCGATTTTGCCGACCAGCAGCAGGATGGCGCCGCGACGGGCGGCTATGCCGCCCCGTCCTCGCCGGAATTCCGCGAGAAGCAGCTGGCCAAGTTCCGCGAGCTGGCGCCGGAGATCGACATCGTCATCACCACCGCCCTGATCCCAGGCCGCGATGCACCGAAGCTATGGCTCGCCGACATGGTGGCGGCCATGAAGCCGGGCTCGGTCGTGGTCGACCTTGCCGCCGAGCGCGGCGGCAATTGCGATCTGACGGTCATCGATCAAAAAATCGTGTCGCCGAATGGCGTTACCATTATCGGCTATACGGACTTCCCGAGCCGCATGGCGGCCCAGGCCTCGACGCTCTACGCGACGAACCTCCGCCACATGATCAGCGACCTGACACCGGCCAAGGACGGCGTCATCGTCCACAACATGGAAGACGACGTCATTCGCGGGGCGACGGTTGTCAAGGATGGCGAGATTACCTTCCCGCCCCCGCCCCCGAAGATCGCGGCGATTGCCACGGCTAAGCCGAAGGAAAGGGCAAAGGAACTCTCGCCAGGGGAACGCCGCGCCGCAGAGATGGCCGCCTTCCGCAAGCAGACGGCTAATCAGGTCGGGCTGCTCATCATAGGCGGACTGCTGATGGCTCTGGTTGGCGCCTATGCACCCTCGGAATTCATGTCGCATATGGTGGTCTTTGCGCTCTCCTGCTTCATCGGCTTCTCGGTGATCTGGAACGTTTCGCATTCGCTGCATACGCCACTGATGGCAGTGACGAACGCAATCTCGGGTATCGTCATTCTCGGCGCGCTGCTGCAGATTGGTTCGGGCAATTGGCTGGTGGTGGTGCTAGCAGCCGTTTCGGTGCTGGTCGCTACCATCAATATCGTCGGCGGCTTCATGGTGACACGCCGTATGCTCGCCATGTTCCAGAAGTCGTGAAAGGGCGGACTTTATGACATTCGAAACAAATATCGGCCTAATTTCGGCGGCATATCTATCGGCAGCAGTGCTGTTCATTCTCTCGCTCGGCGGCCTTTCCGACCAGGAAAGCGCCAAGCGCGCGGTCTGGTACGGCGTCGTCGGCATGGCGATGGCGGTGGTCGCGACCAACCTCTCGCCAGAAGTGGATCATCTGCCGATCATCCTCGTAATGGTGCTCATCGGAGCCGTATTAGGCGCCATCGTCGCCAAACGGGTGCAGATGACGGAAATGCCGCAGCTTGTCGCGGCACTCCACTCCTTCGTAGGTCTGGCAGCTGTCTTCATCGGCTACAATGCCCATCTGGAACTCGACCGGATCCTAGCCATGGACGAGACAGCGCGTGCCGCCCTGATCGGCTTTGCCGCCAAGCTTGCCCACAAGGATGCGGTCGAACAGTCGATTATGAAGGTCGAGGTCTTCCTCGGCGTCTTCATCGGGGCTGTCACCTTCACCGGCTCGGTCATTGCTTTTGCGAAGCTTGCGGGCAAGGTAGACGGCAAAGCAAAGAAATTGCCCGGTGGACATCTGCTGAATGCGGCAGCTGCCATCGCCTCAATCGTGCTTTTCGTTCTCTACCTCAACGGTGCAGGCATCTGGGCGCTGGTCGCCATGACGGTGCTTGCCCTCTTCATCGGCTATCATCTGATTATGGGCATTGGCGGAGCGGACATGCCTGTCGTTGTATCGATGCTGAACAGCTATTCCGGCTGGGCGGCAGCCGCTATCGGCTTCACGCTCGGCAACGATCTCCTGATCGTCACCGGTGCGCTGGTTGGCTCCTCAGGCGCGATCCTCTCCTACATCATGTGCAAGGCGATGAACAGGAGCTTCATCTCGGTCATCCTCGGCGGCTTCGGCGGCACGACGGGCCCGGCGATGGAAATCACTGGCGAGCAGGTGGCAATCGATGTGGATGGCGTTGCAGCAGCCCTCAATGATGCCGACAGCATCATCATCATTCCGGGCTATGGCATGGCGGTGGCGCAGGCCCAACAGGCGGTTTCGGAACTGATCCGCAAGCTACGCGCAAAGGGCAAGACCGTCCGTTTCGCCATCCATCCGGTAGCAGGTCGTCTTCCAGGCCACATGAACGTGCTACTCGCCGAAGCGAAGGTACCCTACGACATCGTTCTGGAAATGGACGAAATCAACGAAGACTTTCCCTCGACCGACGTTGCGATCGTCATCGGCTCGAACGACATCGTCAACCCGGCTGCCCAGGAAGATCCAAACAGCCCCATCGCCGGCATGCCGGTTCTGGAATGTTGGAAAGCAAAGCTGGTGATTGTCTCGAAGCGCGGCCAGGGCACGGGCTACTCTGGCATCGAGAACCCGCTCTTCTACAAAGACAACACCCGCATGTTCTACGGCGATGCAAAGAAGAGCATTGACCAGCTGCTACCAGCAATTTAAATGATAGATAGCGATGTGAACCGGTAATTTTATCGGTTCCTTTTTTGCTTTCGCAGAGGGACCAGAAAGGGCAGTCTAGTCACGCGGCAGAATGAATTGAAGGAAACCTCCGTCTTTTCGCCTCAGCCAGCAAACTTAGGTCGCCAGCTATGGGGAACCGGCGTAATGCGCAGCAATATGTTCGAATCCATGAACATCTTTATGAATGTCGTGGAACACGGAAGTTTCGCCAAGGCAGCCGATGCCCTCAACCTCCACCGGCCAGCAGTTACAAAATCGGTGCAGCAGCTGGAAATTGAGCTTGGGGTCCGTCTTCTCAATAGAACAACACGGAAAGTCACCGTCACGGCAGATGGTGAAGAGTTCTTTAATCGCTGTGTACCACTTCTAGAGGAGCTTGGTTATGTACTGGATTCCTTCTCGGTAACCAGCTCGTTGCGAGGGCAACTTCGCGTCGACGTTCCTGTAGCACTGGCCCGCTGTCTCATTGTGCCGGCTCTGCCAGAGTTTCAAGACCGATATCCCGAGATCGAGATTGTCTTGAGTTCTACGGACCGAAAGATAAACCTCGTTAGCGAGGGCGTGGACTGTGTAGTTCGTGTCGGCAATCTGACCGACTCCAGCCATATTTCACGGCGGATCGGAACTTGCCGAATGACCGTCTGCGCAGCGCCAAGCTATCTCGAAAAATTTGGTGTGCCCAAAACGCTAGACGATCTTGCGGAGCACCACGCTGTCAACTTCTTCAAAGATCACCGACGTGATATTTATGAGTGGCGTTTCGACGTTGGCGGCCAAGAGGTAGTGAAAATCCTCAAAAGTGGAATTTTGATTGATAATTCCGAAATTTTCCTCACTTGTGGTCTTGCAGGAAGAGGTCTTATGCAAGGCATCCACCTCCTATTTCAGCCCTATCTTGAAAGCGGAGATCTTGTGGAAGTTCTTCCAGATATACTTTCGACGCCAAAGCCAGTGTCCGTCCTGTATCCGACCAGACCATTGTTGGCGCCAAAAGTCAGAGTTTTTATCGATTGGCTCGCCGAGATCGGAAAAAGACAACTTTCATACCCATGATTGTTACATATCTGGAAATAATGAATTGTAAATTCGCCGGTTCAATCAGGTCTGGCAGTCAGATACACTTCTAATATTGCCGTTTCATGGAGATAACCACGGACATGGCGGCAAGTACTTCACCTATTTCCAAACGGAGAGTTTGATGGAATTGCATCTTAAGGGCAAAACTGCCGTTGTCACCGGCGGCAGCCAAGGCCTTGGCCGCGCTATCGCGCTCGAGCTCGCGAGAGAAGGCGTCAAGGTTTTTGTAACGGCTCGCAACGAAGAGCTGCTGAACAGCTTTAAGAAGGAGCTTGTTGACGCCGGTCTCCCCGAGCCGACTGTCTTCGCCCAGGAATTCACCAACGTGGACGCGCCGAAAAAGATTGCCGAAGCCGCTTTCAAGGCTCTCGGTCATATCGATATCCTCATCAACAATGCGGGTGCAAGCCAGCCCGTCGAACCGGTAGCTCCGGAAGAGGATTGGGAGCGCGGCATGAACCTTGGCTTCACGCGCCAGCGCCAGCTCACCCAGGAATTTCTACCCCAGATGATGGAGCGCCGACAGGGTGCCATTCTCAACATCACTGGCACGACCGAGCCGGGCCAGATCAACGTTTCCGCAACGTCCAAGGCTGCGATCGCAATTTGGTCCAAGGGCCTCTCGCGCCAAATCGGCAAGTATGGCCTCACCATTAATTGCCTCCAGCCGGGTCTGATTGACACGGCACAGATCCGCCGTCTCTTCCCAGGTGACGAGCGCCGGAAGTTCGCTGAGCGTGAGATTGCAATGGGTGACTTCGGTGAAGATCAGGACGTCGCCAACATGGCAACCTTCCTTGTTTCGCCACGCGCCAAGTATATCACCGGTACCGTCGCGGTCGTAGATGGCGGGATGCGCCACTACGCGTTCTAACGCAATTTTCGGCGGGGAGCTTTGCTCTCCGCTTAACTACTTTGGACTTCCTACCTAGACGAAAGCGGCATCAGGTATCATGGATCGGTTCCCCCTGATTCTGTTATCCCAACTGGCCGGGTTGCCCCGGCAAGCGGACAAAACTCTGTTATTCTCATTTAAGAACAAACGATCAAAGCGGTTGCTGCTGTTCTCATGCTTGAGAGGATGTTGAGCTAAAGAGGCGCTATGAGGTGGACCCCATTGGTGAGGCAACTGGGGTGGCGGGTTAAGCGA
>NZ_JCACHA010000768.1:0-9918 GCF_059503625.1 Skermanella sp. | reverse complement strand
GCCGCTTCGCTTCGGCACGACCTACGAAGTGTGAAATAGTATATCTATAACTCCCACCCTACCGCTGATCGCGCCGCCACTGTTCGCCGAAGTCGGAGGCGAGCTGGCGGAGGCCGGCGGCTACGGCGCCGGCGTGGCCGCCCCGGGGGGTGCTCAGGAGCATGCCGCGGTCCCAATAGAGGATCTGGACCGTCTTGCGCTGCTGAGTGGACGGCAATGTCAGGGTATGGGCCGACTGCGCCTTCAGGCTCAGCCACGTCACGCAGAGGGACGAGCTGTCGCGGAGCGTCGCGATCGTCGGGATCAGGTAGACGCCGGGAGTAATGGTGGTGAAGGGCTGGGCTTGGGCCAGCAGCTCGGTCCGGAGCCCGGCGGCCTGGACGGTGAGCTGGATCGCCTCGGCGACCAGGGGCTCGGTCAGGCCGCATTCGGCGTTGGCGGGGTTGGCGGCCAGATCGACCGGCATGACCACCGCCATGTTGACGCCTTCCAGGACGGCGGTCTCGCGTCCCGGTGACTGCGCCTGGGCGCCGGGAAGGACGCAAGACAAGGCCAGCAGCGCCGTGGCGCAGATATGGGTCAGCCGGCGCAGCGGCCTTCCGATCGCGATCTGCTCCCTGGCGCCATTCTGTTCCCGGCCCTGCTCAGTCGTCACGGTGGGTCCGTTCGAGCCGTTCGTGCCGCTCCTGCGCCTCAAGGCTGAGGGTCGCGATCGGGCGGGCCTCCAGACGGCGGATGCTGATCGGGTCGCCGGTTTCCTCGCAGTAGCCGTAACTCCCGTCCTCGATCCGCATCAGGGCGGCGTCGATCTTAGAGATCAGCTTCCGCTCTCGGTCGCGGGTCCGCAGCTCAAGCGAACGGTCGGTCTCCAGCGAGGCCCGGTCGGCGATATCGGCTTCCTGAAGCCCGCCTTCCTGAAGGCTCTGAAGGGTTTCCTCGGATTCCTGAAGGAGTTCCGAACGCCACTTCAGCAGCTTGCGACGGAAATATTCCGTCATCTGGGGACTCATGAACGGCTCGTCCTCGGACGGCCGGTAATCAGGCGACGGAATTGGTGATGACATCCTCTAACACCCACCCCGGATGGCTGCCGAAACGGCGCGGAGTATATGGATCGATACGCCCCTCCGCAACTGGCGCGGATGGGTTTGCCGACAGGATACAAGCCCTTGGAAAAGCGGCAAAATCCTGAGGGGATGAGCTACCCTCTAGGCGACAACTTGGCAAGCTCCACCTGCGCCCTAAGGTCGATTTCGTCCAGAATCTCCACTAAACGGGGGTCATCGACTTCCTCCCGGCGGCTTTGGACCACCTGGGACAGCGCATTCAGCCGCGACTCCGGCAATCCGCCGGCCAGGAGGGCGTGGCGGATCTCGTCGAGGCGATCCAGCAGGTCTTCCGCCCGGGCCTTGGCCTTGGACGGACCGCTGGTCGAGTCCTCGACTTCCTGAAGGTTCAGCAGCGGGTTGACCGCGCCGGCCGACTGGGCGCCGTTGACGCCGGCGGCGACCGCCTCGTCGGAACCATGGAGCGCGCGGGCGAAGGCGCCGGCCAGGCTGCCGTTGGAACGGCCGGCGCGTTTTGCCGCACCGCCTTTGTTCAGAGACCCCGGACCTTCGACTTTCATGGCACCATAGCTCCAAAACTGATGCCAAATAGTCGTCGGACCTGACTTAACACTCGGTTAACGAGCAGTATGCACGGCAATAATTGCCGTGGCGGGCCGGCATCCCTTGCCGATGGGTATCGGATGGATCGTCGCGCGAACCGCCGCGGATAGGGCTTCGGCAAGTTGGCACGCAATTCGCTTGTAAGGCAGATGACCGTATCAGGAGCCGACACGCCATGACCCGAACCCATCCCCTCGCCACCGCGATTCGCACGCTGCTCCGGACGCTCGTCCCGGTCTCGGCCGCCGGCATGGTGGCCTTCGGCGTCATGACCGCATTGGTCCCCGCAACCGCCGGGGCCAGTTCCCGCATCAAGGACATCGTCGATGTCGAAGGCGTCCGCGAGAACATGCTGATCGGCTACGGCCTCGTGGTCGGCCTGAACGGCACCGGCGACAGCCTGGGCAACTCCCCCTTCACCGAGCAGAGCCTGATCGGCATGCTGGAACGGATGGGCGTCAACACGCGCGGCCAGTCGATGAAGACGAAGAACGTCGCGGCCGTCATGGTGACCGGCACCCTGCCGGCCTTCGCGGCGCAGGGCAGCCGGATCGACGCCGCGGTATCGGCTCTCGGCGACGCCAAGAGCCTGCTCGGCGGCACCCTGCTGGTCACCCCGATGCTGGGCGCGGACGGCGAAGTCTATTCGGTGGCCCAGGGGCCGCTGGCGGTCAGCGGCTTCAGCGCTTCCGGCCAGGGCGCCTCGGTGACCAGGGGCGTGCCGACATCGGGCAGGATCTCCGCCGGGGCCATCGTGGAACGCGAGATCGAGTTCTCGCTGGCGGAACTGCCGGTGCTGCGCCTGTCGCTCCGCAATCCCGATTTCACCACCGCGCAGCGGGTGGCGCAGGCGATCAACAGCGTGTTCGGCGCCAATACGGCGCGTCCGACCGATCCGTCCTCGGTCGTGGTCACGGTCCCGCAGATGCGGCGCGGCGACATCGTCGGGCTGATGACCGAGATCGAACAGCTCCGGGTCACCCCCGATCAGGCCGCCCGCGTGGTGATCGACGAGAAGTCGGGCGTCATCGTGATGGGCGAGAACGTCCGGATCAGCACGGTCGCCATCGCCCAGGGCAACCTGACCATCCGGATCACGGAGAACCCGCAGGTGTCGCAGCCCAACCCGCTGGCCAACGGGCAGACCGTCGTGACGCCGCAGACCGACATCCAGGTCGACGAGCAGTCCAACAACCGTCTCGCCATCATGTCCAACGGCGTCAGCCTTCAGGAACTGGTCGAAAGCCTCAACGCCCTGGGCGTCGGTCCGCGCGACATGATCAGCATCCTCCAGTCCATCAAGGCCGCCGGCGCGCTCCAGGCCGAAATCGAGGTGATGTGATGAGCGCACAGGTGTCGATGCCCCCCCTTTCCACCCCCGGCGTGTCCGCATCGGACCTCGCCTCCGGGGCAGCCGCCAAGGGCAAGCTCCCGAAGGCGCATCTCGACGACAAGGCGATCGACAAGGCGGCGAAGGAATTCGAAGGACAGTTCGTGTCGCAGATGCTGACCCAGATGTGGCAGGGCATCGAGACCGACGGGTATTTCGGCGGCGGCAACGGCGAGGAGATGTTCCGCGGCCTGATGATCAACGAATACGGCAAGCAGATCGCACAGAGCGGAAAGCTGGGCATCGCGGACAGTGTCCGGAACGCCATGCTGAAGATGCAGGAGGTTTGAACCATGGACGCTACCACAGCCGTTATCGAAACCTGCCAGACGATGGAAGCCTTCACGGCCCTGATGGAGCGGGAAACCGAAGCCGCCGGCGCCATGCGCCTGGAGGACGTCACCCGGATTGGCGACGCCAAGACCGCGCTGGGCAAGAAGCTGGACCACCAGATCCTGGTCCTGCGCCACAACAAGGCGGTCATAGCGCAGCTGCCCGCCGAGTTGCGCCAGCGGCTCGGCAGCCTGTGGGAACGCCTGGATGCGGCGGCCGAAGCCAACCTGTCGGCGCTGAAGCGGGCCGAAGCCGCCACGAGGCGGGTGATCGACATCGTGGTGGACGTGACGAAACAGAAGCAGCAGCAGGGCGCCATCAGCGGATACGGCAGGCCGACCGCCCGCTACCCGCCGGGCGGGGAACCTCACCCGATGTCGGGGGCGGACAATACCCCGCTGTCACCGACTATCGTGCCGCGCTGACATGGAACGGGCGGGACGCTTCGGCGTCCCGCCCGTTCCATGTCAGCGCGGCAGACAGTGCCGGGCCCAGGCAAGAGGGACTGGGTAAAAACTACCGGCACAGCTTCGATTGCACAGCCGATCGCGCCGCCACTTGCCCAGGCGGCCGGCCGGATCTTCAACCGGACCAACGGATCATGAAGTGGCCCACGGATTGCTAATGCTGATGATGCATAGCCAGCGAGGAAGCCGTGGAAATCACTCAAGCCAAACCGGTGCCGCAGACGGCATCGACCGGAAGCACCGGCGCCAGCGTCGCCGGAGCGTTCGGCAGCGAAGCCGGAAACGACGGCTTCCTCTCCCTGATGAACAGTTTCTTCATGGGCGAAGGCGATGCCGAAGACACCGCCGCATCCGAAGCGCCCCCGGCCGGCGGCCAGGGAACGCAAGCCGCATCCGCGATCCCCGACGGCATCCTCAGCCTGATGGCGCCGGGCCTCTTCTCCAACATGCTCGTCCAGCCGCAGCAACCCGCTTCGGGCGATACGGCCGCCGGCGACTTGGAGGAGACCGCGATGGCAGGCCCCGCCCCGGCCCCCGCCGCCGGTCCGGCTCCGGCCCTGACGGGCGGCGCGCCGCTCCAGGCTCCCGAGGGCCCGCCCCCCGGCCAGTCGGCCAAGGGACCGGCGCCAGCGCCGGGGAGCGGCGGACCTGCCGCCGGCGGAGAGGACGCCGGGATACCGACCGACGCCATGAACTCCGATGCCGACGCGCAGATCAGCGAGGAAGACCTGGCGAAGCTGGTGGCCGAAGGCAAGGCGAAGGTCGAGGCGCGCCAGGATGCGAAGGCAAGCCAGCGCGCGGCACAGGCGGAGCAGTCCAGAACGCGGGAACACGCCGCCGCGACCGGCACGGACGCTCCGGCGCCACTCACGGCGACGGTTCAGACTACCGCCGGGCAGACCGCAACGGGCCAAGCTGGGGCGGGCCAGACGGCATCGGTCCAGGCTGCGCCGGCCCAGGCTGCGCCGGCCCAGGCTGCGATTGTCCAGACTACGACGGCCCAGACTCCGCCGGCTCAGGCTGCGCCGGCTCAGGCTGCGCCGGCTCAGACTGCGACAGTCCAGACTACGGCAGGCCAGACTACGGCAGGCCAGACTGCGGCGGGCCAGACTGCGGCGGGCCAGACTGCGGCAGGCCAGACCATCGCGGAGCCGGCACCGGCTGATGTCAAGGCCGGTCCGAAACCTGCCGCCGCGACCTCCGTGGATCCATCCGCCGACCCCAAGGCGCAGACGAGTTCCGCCCGAACTGCCGATCCGGCGGCGGATGCCGACATGGCGCCGGCTGCCGACAGCCTGTCGGATGCCGAAAACGCCGGGACGGGAACCGACGGCTCCGGTCAGGATGGCGAGACCCATGGCGGCCGGCAGGCCCAGCAGCATACCGACCGGATCGGAAAGGCGGCCGAGCGGAATGCCGCGCAGCCGGAAGGGGCGAATGCTGCCCGGCCGTCGGATCCCGCCACCGGCATCGAGACCGAGAGCCGCGGAGGCGCTTCGATCAGGACGGTGCCGGGCTTGGCCGGCGATGACGGCAAGCCCGCCATCAAGGAGCGCGGCACCGAAGCCGGCCCGTCCTTCGAGGATGCGCTGGCGAAGGTCAAGCCGGTCCACAAGGAGCCGGAAGCGGACGGCAGCCTGGGCGTGCAGGCAGCCTCGCAGGGGACTGCCGAAGCGGAGGCGACCGAGCGCGCGGCGGCCCCGCACGGCAGGAGCACGGCACAGCACGGCGCCGCCGCCGACCAGGTTTCGGTCCAGCTAGGCAAAGCCGTACCCGGCAAAAATGACCAGATGATCATCAACCTAAAGCCGGTCGAACTGGGCAGCGTCGAGGTGAAGCTGGATTTCGGGGCCGACGGCCGGGTCCAGGCTTCGATCATGGCGGAACGGCCGGAAACGCTGGAGATGCTCCAGAAGGATCACCGGGCGCTGGAGCGGGCGCTGAACGATGCCGGCCTTCAGACCGATGCCGGCAGCCTGAGCTTCAACCTGAAAGGTCAGGGCCAGGGCGGAAATCAGCGTCAGTTCGCCGGTTACAACCAGCCCGGCGGCGGACGTGGCAAGGGTCTTGCAGGGATGAATATCGAAGGGCCGGCGATACCGGATTTTGCCGCCCCCCAGTACGGCGCCTCCGGCGCCAACCGCAGCCGTCTCGATATCCGCATCTGAGCGAGCACCAGGAGAACCACGATGACGACGATCAACACCGCCGCTCAGACCGCGGCCACCACGACGGCCTCCACCACCAAGACCACCGGCTCCAACGCCACCACGACGACGAACGCTTCCAGCGCCAAGCTGACCCAGGACTACGACAGCTTCCTGAAGCTGCTGACCACCCAGTTGCAGAACCAGGACCCGCTGTCGCCGATGGAGTCCACCGAGTTCACCAACCAGCTCGTCCAGTTCAGCCAGGTCGAGCAGGCCATCAGCCAGAACAGCAAGCTGGATAAGCTGGTGGGCTTGCAGAACAACAACCAGACGCAGGCGTCGCTCGGCTTCATCGGGCTGGATGTCGAAGCGACCGGCAACGCCTTCACCTATGAGAGCAAGCCGGTGAAGATGTCCTACACCCTGCCGGAAGCCTCGACCTCGACGAGGATCCAGATCAAGAACGAGAAGGGCGTCACGATCCAGACCCTGGACGGAGCGCGCACGACCAACCGGCAGGAAGTGACCTGGGACGGCAAGAAGGCCGACGGCAGCGTCGCCGAACCCGGCACCTACAGCATGACGGTGATAGCGCCCAAGGCCGACAGCAAGCTGATCACCGCCAAGACGACCGTATTCGGCCGCGTCTCCGGGATCGAGGCCGGCAACGGCGTCACGACCCTGATGATGGGCAAGGTGCCGGTCAAGATGGAAGACGTCATCAACGCCCAGCTGCCTGCCGCCGCCTGAGCCGATACCGCAACGACCGTCACACCATAATAGGCCGCCTCCGCCCAGATGCGTAGAGAGCCGCCGCAGACAAGACCGAGGAGAGTATCATGAGCCTGTTCGGATCCCTTTTCACCGGTGTTTCCGCACTGAGCGCGCAGAGCCAGTCGATGGGAATGATCTCCAACAACATCGCCAACGTCAACACGACCGGCTACAAGCGGAACGAGGCGAGCTTCTCCAGCCTGGTCACCCAGGCCGGCCGCAGCACGATCTATTCGCCGGGCGGCGTCCGCGCCTCCACCGAGCAGACCGTCAACCAGCAGGGCACGCCGCAGCAGACCGCGTCGACGACCGATGTCGCAATCTCCGGCTCCGGCTTCTTCGTGGTCCAGCAGAGCCCGACCGGTAGCAGCACGCAAGAAACCCTGTACACCCGCGCCGGCTCCTTCTCGGAGGACGAGAACGGCTACCTGCGCAACGCCAACGGCTTCTACCTGATGGGCTGGGAGATCGGCGACGACGGTGAACTTGTGGACGCCACCGCCGACGTGGCCAGCCTGACCCCGGTGAGCGTCGGCTTCGAATCCGGCCGGACCAAGCAGACCACCCAGGCCGACGTCGTGCTGAACCTGGATGCGCGTCAATCCACCGCTGCCGGAGGCCCTCATTTCAGCCGCAGCATGACCGTCTACGACTCACTTGGACAAGCTCAGCAGTTGAAGCTCGACTTTACAGCGCTTACTGGGCAACCAAATCCAAGCACTTGGTCCCTTGTGATCAGCGACCCAAATAATGGACAATTTGGAGATCCTGCGGTCAATAGCATCTCTACGCAACTTGTCTTTGGATCGGATGGAAAAATCGACAAGACTTTGACCGAAGGTTTGGCTATAAATGATGGTACCATAGAGCTCAACTCTGATGGTGATCTTGAGTTGGGCCTTACTGACATCAACTGGGCAAACAACTCGGATGCTACTCAAAGCATCAACATTGACATCTCAGGCCTGACCCAGTCGGCGTCCGATTACAGCGTTGGGACGATCAACCAGGACGGCGCCGAACTGGGGCTGCGGACCGGCATCGCGATCGATACCGACGGCAATGTGGTCGCCAGCTTCAGCAACGGCCTGACCCAGAACCTGGCGCGTATTCCGATCGCCACCTTCACGAACCCCAACGGTCTTCAGGAGCGTACCGGCAACGTCTATATCCAGACCAGCCAGAGCGGCGCCTACAACCTTCGCGACGCCGGAACCGCGGGAGCTGGCAATATCGCCACATCCTCGCTCGAAGCCTCCAACGTCGATCTGGCCGACGAGTTCTCCCGCATGATCATCACCCAGCGGGCATACTCGGCCGGCACCAAGATCATCAGCACCACCGACCAGATGCTGACCGAACTGCTGGGCCTGCGTTAACGGGCAGGCCCGTCCCAACCCCGGCGGCCTGACGCGACAGGGCCGCCGTGACCGGGATGATGCGAAAAACAGAAGCTATATACTGTTCATGGGTTCGCGAGGTGCTACTGTGCCCTCCGGTCGAACCATCCTTGTACGGGTATCCGCAGTGTCGTTGAAGATTCGCTTGGCGCCGGAAGAACGCATCGTCGTAAATGGGGCATTGATCCAGGCCGATGGCCGCTGCACCCTGATCTTCCTGAATAACGTTTCGTTCCTGACCGAAAAGCACATCATGCCGCCGCAGGCCGCGACGACGCCGGCGCGGCGCATCTATTTCATGATCCAGAACTCTTATATGGCGACCGACCAGGAAAGGCCGCCGCTGCTGACGACGCTGGAAAGCTTCATCGACGACTTCTTCCAGGCGACGACCATCGACGCGATCAAGGAAACCCTGGAGTCGATCCGTCAGTTCGTGGCGCGCGGAGAGTATTACCAGGCGCTGAAGCTGGCCGACGCCGTGATGAAGCACGAGGACCGGTTTCTCAACCAGCCGAGCTGGCAGGACAGCCGCAAGGCGTGACGGCAAGCCGCCGCGATCAAACCGGCTGAGTCAAACCGGCAGGGTCACTTTCGCCGGGTCACACCGGCAAGGGTTCGATCGGGCCGTGACGGAAGGGTATCCAGTCCTTTTCTTCCGAGCGCCAGCGCAGCCCGTAGGGTGATTTCAGGAAGATCCGCTCGGGCGGATCGCCGCCCTCGCGCAGGGTGCGCTCGACATCGACGAGTTCGGAGGTGCTGAACAGTGCAGCCCAGTAATCTGCGGGTGACGGGTCCGATCCCAGCGTTCCGGCACGCTCGCGCGCCGTTTCACTCAACTGCCACGCTTCCTCGACCTGCTCGTAGCTCATGCTGAGCCCTCCCGCCTTGCGTACCGCTATCGATCAGCGGGGAAGATGCCGCGCCCGCGTGCCGGGGTCAAGCCGAACCCCATGGACCAGGGTTTGCGCCCGCCCCCGCCGGGAGAAGCCGGGAGAGGCGTTGCCATGATCGGGCAGTTGCTGGCGATGGCCCAGTGGCATCAGGCCGGCGGACGGGCGGGCGAGGCGGAAGCGCTGTACCGGCGCGCGCTGGACATCGAACCGCTGGCGGCGGCGATCCACCGGGGACTCGGGACTGCCCTGGAAGACCAGGGGCGGATCGCCGAGGCGGAGGGCTGCTACCGCCGCTGCCTGATGCTGGCGCCTGAGGACGCCGACGGCTGGTGCGGCCTGGGCATGGTGCTGCGCCGGCTGGCGCGTCCCGCCGACGCGGTCCCGGCATACCGCCGGGCGGTGCTGCTCGATCCGGGCTTCGCCGAAGCCCGGTTCAACCTGGGAAACGCCCTGACGGCGCTGGGCCGTTTCGACGAGGCAATTTCCGCCTACCGGGCAGCTCTTGCCCAGCGCACGGCCGACGCCGAGATCCGGTGCAATCTGGGCAATGCGCTGCACCAGCGCGGCCGGATCGGCGAAGCGGCCGCGGCTGCACGAAGTGCCCTGGCCTGCCGGCCGGATCATGCGGCATCGCTGATAAACCTCGGCAACGCCTTGACCGAACAAGGGCGGTTCGACGACGCCGTCACTCAGTTCCGCCGCGCGCTGGCGGTGAAGCCCGGCGATCCCGCCGGCCCGGCCGGTGCGGGAATGGCGCTTCGCCAGCAGGGCCGCGTCGAGGAGGCCACGGCGTCGTTCCGTCAGGCATTCCGGCTGGGCGGCGATCCGGGGCTCGAGG
>NZ_JCACHA010000767.1:0-9952 GCF_059503625.1 Skermanella sp. | reverse complement strand
GGCGCCCGGACGGCGGAATTGCTGGACTACCGCCGGCTGGCGCCCTCGGCCGAGCGCAACTACCCGACCGAGGAACACCTGCTGCCGCTGTTCACGGCGCTGGGAGCCGCTTCGCCGGGAACCGCCGGCACGCGGGTCCATAGCAGCCACACCTACGGCGTGCTCGCCATGGATGTCTATGCCTTCGACTAGGCCTCGTCGAAGAAATCGACCGAGCCGTCCTCCAGCGAATAATGCGCACCGACGACCTTGAGCTTTCCGGCACGCTGCGGTTCGATCAGCGTCGGTTCCGTTTCTCGGAGGCGTTTCACGATCCGGCTGATATTGGTCCGGACGGCATTTTCCAGGAAGTCGCCGGGCTTGTCGCGCACGCTCAGGACGGCGGGGATGATCGGCTCGATCATGGCGCCGATGCTGCCGGGGAAGACCGTGTTGTCGCGCACCACCGACACGGCGGCATCGACGGCGCCGCAGCGCTGGTGACCCATCACCACGATCAGCGGCACGCCCAGCTCGGCAACGGCGTACTCGATGCTGCCCATGGCGGAGGTATCGACCGTATTGCCGGCGTTGCGGACGATGAACAGCTCGCCGAGGTCGCGGCCGTACAGCAGTTCCGGCGGTACCCGGCTGTCGGAGCAGCTTACCAGCACGGCGAAGGGCGTCTGGCCCCTGGCGATCTCAAGCCGGCGCTCCCGGCCCTGGGCGCGGCGGATGGGACCGTCGGTAAGATAGTTCCGGTTGCCGTCTTTCAGCAACTGCAAGGCCTGTTCGGGACTGAGGTCGGTCTTCCTGGATGCTGCTTGCGCCGATCCGCCCAGGACGGGCGCCAGCGCGCCGGCGAGGGCTCCTGCGGCGCCCAGGCCGGCCGTGCGGAAGAAGGCGCGTTTGGACTGGTCGATGGCGGTCATGTCGTTTCCCCTTTTATGATTCCCCTGCAATCGGCAGTAGGTGTACCTGCAACAGGAGAATGCACAAAGCGGCGCGACCGAATACGGGCCTACTTTATCGCAGAGTGGAAAATCTTCGGAGATCGTTACACTGTTAATCGAAACGATCCGATCAGGAGAAGGCCCAGGGCATGACGACAAACCGGGATGGAAACCCAGGCGAAACCTTGCTGCTGACCCCCGGACCCTTGACCACGGCGCCGGCGACACGGCGCGCGATGCTGCGTGACTGGGGATCGCGGGATCGTGACTTCATCGACCTGACAGACCGTATCCGGCGGAGGCTGACCGTCGTCGTCGGGGGCGAGTCGGCGGCCATGACCTGCGTCCCGATCCAGGGCAGCGGGACATTCGCGGTCGAGGCCGCTCTCCAGACGCTCGTCCCGCGCGGCGGCAAGCTGCTGATCCTGGTCAACGGCGCCTATGGGCGGCGGATGGTGGAGATCTGCCGGGTGACAGGACGCGCTCATGAGGTGCTGGAGTGGCCGGAGGACCAGCCGGTCGATCCCGCCGCGGTCGCGGCGGCGCTGGAGGCGGACCGGTCGGTGACCGACGTCGCCGTCGTGCATGTCGAAACCACGTCGGGGCTGCTGAACCCGCTGGCGGAGGTCGCTGAGGCGGTGGCATCGGCTGGGCGGCGGCTCCATATCGACGCCATGAGTAGCTTCGGCGCCATCGGGATCGATGCTGCCAAGGTTCCTTTCACCAGCCTGTTCGCGTCCAGCAACAAGTGCCTGGAAGGCGTGCCCGGCATCGGCTTCGTCATCGCCGACGTCGCGGCGCTTTCGCTGGCCAAGGGCAACGCCGTCAGTCTGGCGCTGGACCTGGAAGCGCAGTGGCGCGGGCTGGAATCGAACGGGCAGTGGCGCTTCACGCCGCCGACCCATGTGCTGGCCGCACTCGACGCGGCGCTGGACCAGTTCGACGCCGAAGGGCGCGTGCCGGGGCGGTTCGCGCGCTATTCGCGGAACTGCGCCGTCCTGTGCGCCGGGATGCGGGAGCTTGGCTTCACCCCCTGGCTGGACGACAAGCTACAGGCTCCGGTCATCGTCACCTTCCGGATACCGGACGGCGGCTGGTTCCGGTTCGGCGATTTCTACGACAGCCTGCATGCACGCGGCATCGTGATATATCCGGGCAAGCTGACCGCTCTGGACAGCTTCCGGATCGGTTGCATCGGCGCCATCGGGGAGGCGGAGATCCGCCGCGCCCTTGGCGTCATCGCGGAGACCGTTACGGCAATGCGCGGGTGACGAAAGCCTTGAAGCGGCGGGCGACTTCATGCGGCGGGACGGTCGGCCGGCCCAGCTTCGCCATCGATCCCGGCGCTATCCGGACATGGATCAGGCTGGGACCGCCGCTCCGGGCCGCTGCCTTATACGCCCTTTCGAAGCCGTCGAGACCGTCGCAGTCCATCGCGTTCGGGTAGCCGCAGGCAAGCGCCACGCCGGGGAAGTCCACCAGCGGCGATACGGTCGCCTGCCCGCCCGTGCTGTCGTGGACGCCGTTGTCGAGCAGGACGTGGATCAGGTTCGGCGGGTGGTATGCGCCTAACGTCGCCATCGTTCCCAGCTTCATCAGGGCGGCGCCGTCGCCGTCCAGCACTACGACGGGCCGGGGCGTCGACAGTGTCAATCCCAGGCCCATTCCCGCAGCCCCGCCCATCGAGCCGACCTGATAGAGATGCTGTTCGCGGTCGTCCAGAGTGAACAGTTCCCGGCCGCATTTGCCTGTCGTGGCGACGACGGCGGCTTGGCGGTCGATCACGGACAGCAGGCGTTCCAGCACGGCGGCGCGGGGCGGCGGTTCGCCGTGGGTGCGGTAGTCCAGGCGTTCGCCGGCGGGACGCGCAGGGGGCGGTGTCTGGCGCAGGGTTTCCGGCTCGACGCTGTCTTCCGCCATGACGAAGGCGAAGGGCAGGTCCAGCCGGTCCATCTCGGCGCAGGCATGATCGAGGGCGGCGGTCAGGTCGTCCGGCGTGGTCGGGAAGGGGCGGTGGCCGATGCGGATCAGGTCCAGCAGGCCATGCGTGATCTCCCCCATCAGAGCGTGCTGGGGTTCGTCCTTGATGCCTGGACGGCCCCGCCACGTCGTCACCAGCAGGGTCGGGATGCGGAACGGCGCATTCAGCGAGGTCAGCGGATTGACCGCGTTGCCGAGGCCGGAGTTCTGGCACAACACAACCGTCCTGCGGCCGGCCAGCCAGGCGCCGGCCGCGATGGCGACCGCCTCGCCCTCGCTGGCCGCTCCGACATAGCAGAGGCCGGTGCCCCCGATGACGCCGTTTATCAGCGGCGTCAGGAAGCTGCACGGGACGCCCGTGTAGAAGTCGAACCCGCGCTCCAGCGCGTTTCCGATGAAGGAGTTGGCCGAGATCATGGACTTATCTCAGGGGAAATGGTGGGCATCGTCAAGGTCGCGCAGCGTATCGACATCCAGCCAGCAGCCGGTGACGTAGTGGACGTTGACGGTGGTCCGTCTGGCTAGACGGTTCAGCAGTTCCGGCAGGTCCGATGTGCGCAGCACGCCCTCCGCCTCCATCGCGTCGATTTCGTCGCGCGCCATCCTGGCTCCCTCGTCGCTGAAGCGGACCATGCCGATGAACTCGCCGCAGATTTCGGCGCCCTCGTCATGGGCTCCGATGGAGCGGAGCGCCACCGGTTCCTCGTCCAGGAAGTTGCCGGAATAGGCCGTATCCGCCGCGATCAGGTCACGCTGGTTGATGGATTCGGACGACCGCCGCTGCCAGAAGGCGTCGGCCGCCACGACGATGTCGCCGGGCGTTTCCATCAGCCCGTCCAGGATGTGCGGGCGGAACAGGATGTCGCCGTAGATCACGACGGTCGGCCCGCTCAGACGGTCGCGGGCGCGGTTCAGCGAGAACAGCTCTCCCGTCGAAGCATAGTCGTCGTTGTCGATCGTCCGGATGCCCTGAACAGCTATGGTCTCCTTGGCGAAGCCGCGCACGACGTCGACTTCCTCGATGCCGCGCTCCTTCAGCGTCGCCACCAGCCGGCCCAGCAGGGGCTGGCCCCGGATGTCGATCATGCATTTCGGCAGGTTCTCGGTCAGGGGGCCGAGGGATTCGCCGCGCGATGCCGCAAGGATGATCGCGTGCGCGCCGGTGCGGACCGGCAGGTAGCGCTTCTCCGCCTCGTTCAACTCGTCCTGGCCGGTCAGGCGGAAGATGTCCTTGACCGTGGGCAGGTCGCGTTCCAATCCCGCCAGCGATTGTTCGCGGTGGATGCGGCCGGTGACGTCGCGCATCGCGGCTATCGCCGCGCGGATGTTGTGGTTGGCCCAGATCACGGTCGAGACGCCGGCCTCGCGGAAGGCTTCCGTCGGGGTCGCGTAGTACATCGTCGGCACGATGACGACCGGGCAGCGCTGCCCCCAGTGCTCCATGAAGCTCAGGATCTCGGCGGCGCTGGAGCGCTTGGAATGGATCAGGATCGCGTCGGCTCCGGCGGCATGGTACGCCTCCGCCCGCCTCAGCGCTTCGTCCATGCCCTGGCCGGCGATCAGCGCCTCGACCCGTGCGACGATGGAGAAGTCGTCGTCGGTCTGGCTGTCCTTGCCGGCCCGGATGCGCCCGCAGAACTCTTCCATATCGGCCAGCGGCTGGTGGTCGCCGATGAAGGAGTTGGTCTTGGGGAATAGCTTGTCCTCGATGCAGACGCCGGCGACGCCCCGGTCGCACAGCTTCCGCACCAGCCGGCGGACGTTGTTGAAGTTGCCAAACCCGGTATCGCCGTCGACCAGCATCGGGATCGACGTGGCGTCGGCCATGAATTCCAGCACTTCGAGGAACTGCGTCCAGGATGCCTCGTTGTTGTCGCGGACCCCCAGCGAAGCGGAGATCGACAGGCCGGACGCCCAGATGCCCTGGAAGCCGGTTTCCTCGACGATCTTCGCCGACAGGCCGTTATGGGCTTCCATCAGGAACGTCAGGTCGGGCGAGATCAGGAGCTGCCTCAGGGCCTGGAACCGGTTGAGGACCGGGGGTGACGGGGCGGCGCTGGTCGATGCTGTCGGGTTCTCAGCGGCATTCAAGTTACTACGCAACGCTTCTTGCCTCCTTGGAAGTACGCAAGAGGTAATTCTTATGGATGGGCCGCGACGTTGATAATTGACTCCGGGGTTCCGGCTCGGCCTTTGTCATGGAGATGTAACTATTAACCTTAACAGACGAAAACCAGACCCCAATCATTAAATCCTGCCAAAGGGATTCGATCATGAAAGCCGTCATTCTCGCGGCCGGCCGGGGCCGGCGCTTGGGAAGCGGGGATGACTCCGCCCCGAAGATCCTGCTGAAGTTCGGGGGCGGCAGCCTGCTGGAACGACACCTCGCCATCCTCCACGCCTGCGGGGTGATCGAGGCCGTCATCGTCGTCGGTTTCGCGGCGGATCGTATCCGGGAGGAAGTGGCGAGGATGGGGCCGGCGATCCCGGTTTCCTTCATCGAGAACCCGCGTTTCACCGAAGGCAGCGTCGTCTCGCTTGCGGTGGCTGAACGGGAGATGACGCGGGGAGAGCCCGTCCTGCTGATGGACGGCGACGTGCTGTATGACAGGCGCCTGATGGAACGGCTGGTCCGGACCCGGATCGACAACTGCCTGCTGATGGACCGCACCATCGAGCCGGGCGACGAACCGGTCAAGCTGTGCATCCGCGACGGCAGGATCGTCGATTTCCACAAGATCCCGAAGAACGCCCATGACTGGCACGGTGAGTCCGTCGGTTTCTTCCGGCTATCGCCCGCCATTGCCGAGGCGCTGGCCGGCCGCGCGCGGGACTATGTCGAGAGCGGGCGCGGCGGGATGGAGTACGAGGAGCCCCTGCGCGACCTGATCCTCGCCAGCCCGCCGGGGACATTCGGGTACGAGGACGTATCCGACCTGCCCTGGACCGAGATCGATTTCCCCGAGGACGTCGTGAAGGCCGAGACCGAGATCAGGCCGGCGCTGCGCGACGATCCGATGACCGGAGGTGCTTGAGATGGATGAAACTCAGGTCGCAGCCTTTCAGCGCGACGGCTATCTGCTGCTGCCCAGGTTCTTCGATGCCGGCGAGGTCGCCGAGATCACCCGCTGGACCGAGGAACTGGCCTCGGCACCCGAGGAAATCGGAAGCCACTGGGTCTACCGCGAAGCCAGCCTGCTCGACCCGGAAGACAGGATCATCCAGCGGATCGAGAACTTCTGCCCGTTCCACGACGGCTTCGACCGGCTGGTCCGGCAGGGACGGCTGATGGAGACGGTGTCGAGGCTGTTCGGCGAACAGGCGGTGCTGTTCAAGGAGAAGATCAACTTCAAGATGCCGGGCGGGGCCGGCTTCAAGGCGCATCAGGACCAGCAGGCCGGCTGGAGCACCTATGCGCCGCTGTTCATCACGGCGCTGGTCGGCATCGACGCCTCGACCCTGGAGAACGGCTGCCTGGAGGTGGCGCCGGGCTGGCACCGGCAAGGCCTGCTGGGGGAGGAGTGGAAGCCGCTGGACGACGACCGGATCAAGGAAGTCGGCTTGAAGCCGGTCCCGACGGGGCCCGGCGATGTGCTGCTGTTCGACAGCTATGTCCCCCATGCCTCCGCCGAGAACATGACGGGCGCGGCGCGCCGCATCCTGTACCTGACCTATAACCGGCTATCGGACGGCGACCACCGGGAGGCCTATTACCGCGACAAGTCAGCGGCGTTTCCGCCCGATGTCGCCCGCGTCCCCGGTTCCAGCTACGTCTTCCGGGTCTGACGGCGGCGGATGAGGCTTCTTCCGGTCCTGACTGCTCTGGCGGGGATCGGCGTCCTGGTGGCGCTGATCCTGGGGACGGGGCTGGACGCCGTCGGCGACGCGCTGGCTCCCGTCAGGTGGGGCATCGTTCCGATCGTCTTGTCCCACGCGCTGCCGGTTTTGCTCGACGTGGTGGCGTGGCGGCTGCTGTTCATCGGTCCTGCCCCGTCGCTGCCGGCGCTGTTCGGGATGCGCTGGATCGGCGAGGGGGTCAACAATCTGCTGCCCGTCGCCCAGATCGGCGGCGAACTGGCGCGGGTGCGGCTTGCGATGCTGAGCGGGGTTGAGACCTCGCGTGCGGCGGCTACGGTCCTTGCCGACGTGACGTTCGGCGCGCTGACCCAGATGGTCTTCGCGCTGATCGGGGTGGGCTTGCTGCTGGCCGCCCATGAGGTCGGATCGGTCGTGCCGGTCGTGTCGGGGCTGCTGCTGTTCGGCTGCGGGATCTTCGCGTTCTACTGGATACAGCGCGGCCGGGGGTTGGGGGTGCTGTGGCGCTGGGTCAGCGCCGTGCTGCCCAAGCAGGACTGGGCGGCCAGGCTCGGCGGCATGGGGTCGTTCCAGAGGGAACTGGACAGGATCTATGGCGACCGAAGGGCTGCCGGGTGGAGTTGTTTCTGGCGGCTGGCCGGCTGGTTCGCCGGTGCGGCGGAGATCTGGCTGTGCCTGTGGTTCCTCGGCGTGCCGGCGCGCTGGACCGACGCGGTCATCCTGGAAAGCCTGTCCCAAGCCGGGCGGTCGGCGGCCTTCACCGTCCCCGGGGCCATCGGCGTCCAGGAAGCGGGCTTCGTCGCCCTCGGGCTGGTGCTGGGCCTCGATCCGTCAACCGCGCTGGCCCTGGGATTGATCCGGCGGGCGCGCGATCTGGCGCTGGGTCTGCCGGCGCTGGCGGTCTGGTCGGCCATCGAAGCACGCCGGTCGGGAGCCGTCGGTCAGGACGGCGCCAGATAGCGCCTGAACTTCCAGCAGGCTCCCAGGAAAAAGGCGGGTGCGCCGATAGAGGCGGCGATCAGGATCGGCATCTCGCCGTTGAACCAGATGGCGAAGGGAATGATCGCCATCGCGTCGTCGGGATCGAACCCGCCCTTGGCCGAGTAGGTAGCGGCACCGATGCCGCCAAGGGATTCGACCTTGGTCATCAGCCACAGCATCGCGACGATGCCGCAGCCGGCCAGCAGTCCCAGGGCTATGGCCCAGGCGCCGAGCTGGCTGTCGCGCAAGCCGATCCCGATGCCGAGGAAGATCAGGATGTTGGACAGCGCATCGGTCACCAGATCGTAGCGGTGGCCCCAGGGCGAGGATTTGCCGCTCTGCCGCGCCAGTTCCCCATCGGCCCGGTCGAGGAAGAAAGAGAGCAGGAAGCTGGCCGCCGCCCAGTCGTTCCACTCGCCGTTGCCGAAGGCCAGCAGGCCGAAGGCGATCAGGGCAGTGGCGAAGCGCAGGGTGGTGATGTGATTGGGCGTAACGATGCTCGACGCCAGCGGACGCACCAGCGGGCGAACCATTCCATGCGTCCAGGTATTGTGACTCATGCCTGACCTTATTCTTAGTTTACCGTACTTGTGACGTAGGTCGGTCTAAAGCGAAGCGGCAGCCGACAAGCAGGCGCGTCGATGTCGGCTGCCGCTTCGCTTTAGACCGACCTACGGCAGGGGCGTCTTCACTGTTCGGGCTTGCGGGGTATTTATTTGCGCACATATCCCGCCTCCTTGAACCATTTCAGCGCGTCTTCCAGCCCCGCCGATGCTGGGCGGTGGCGGTAGTCCAGCTCCCGCTCTGCCTTGGCCGAGGAGAAGAACATCAGCTTGGCCGCCATGCGCAGACCGTCGCGGGTGAGGAAAGGTTCCTTGCCGGTCAGGCGTGCGACGCCTTCGGCGACGATGGCCAGCGGGAACAGCGGCGCCGTGGGCAGGCGGACGCGGGGAGGGGTGCGGCCTGCCAGACGCGCGATCTCCCCCAGCATCTCCGCCAGCGTCAGGTTGTCGCCGCCGAGGATGTAGCGCTCGCCGATCCGGCCGTGCTCGAACGCCAGCAGGTGGCCGGCCGCCACGTCGTCGACATGGACGAGGTTGAGGCCGGTGTCGACATAGGCCGGCATCCGGCCGGACGCCGCCTCCACGATGATGCGGCCTGTAGGCGTCGGCTTGACGTCGCGCGGACCCACGGGGGTCGACGGGTTGACGATCACGGCGGGCAACCCGTCCTCGGCGGTCATCCGGCGGACCACCTGTTCCGCCTCGTACTTGGAGCGCTTGTAGGGGCCGACGATGTCGCCGGGCCGGTCGGGAGTGTCCTCGTCGGCGGGCGAGCGGTCGGGCTTCAGGCCCAGGGTCGCGACGCTGCTGGTGTAGACGATGCGCCCGACGCCGGCCGCCAGGGCTTCCCGCATCAGGCTGCGGGTGCCCTCGACATTGGTCCGCATCATGGCGTCCGGGTCCGGGACCCAGATCCTGTAGTCCGCCGCGACGTGGAACAGCGCCTTGCAGCCCCTCAGGGCGGCGCGCAGCGAGGCAGGGTCTTCCAGGGAACCCGTGGCGATCTCCGTGCCGTCGCCAAGGCCGGACAGGTTGCGGCGGTTGCTGGTGCTGCGGACCAGCAGGCGGACCGGCACGCCCCGCGCCGCCAGCGCCTTCGCCACGGCCGAACCGACGAAGCCGGAGGCTCCGGTCACCAGGACGGTGCCGCCGCTATCCTCAACCCGCATGGCGTGGGTCCTTCCGCCGGTTTCTGCGTTCCCACTCCATCATCAGGCTGGGCAGCACGACCAGGGAGCAGATCAGGGTGAACAGGATGGCGATGGCCAGCAGGATGCCCATGCTCGACAGCCCGCGATGGTGGGACAGGGACAACGTGGCGAAGGCCGTCGCGGTGGTCAGGGTGCTGACCAGGACGGCGCGCGGCGTGCTGGTCAGCATCAGGTCGATGCCGAACCGGCGGCCGGGCGGCAGCTCCCGCGCCAGGGCGAGCCCGCGTTCCACCATATGGATGCTGCTCGCCACGCCCAGCCCGAACAGCAGCGGGATCACGATCACGTTGGCGAAATTGAACGGGATGCCGAGCAGGGCCGATGCCGCCAGCGTATAGAGCGCGCCCAGCATCAGGGGCGCCAGGATCAGCAGGACGCTGACCACGCTACGCTGGATCGCCAGCAGCAGCACGGCGATCAGCCCTATCGTCAGCAGGGTCGCTTCCCGGAAGGAGCCCATCACGACCTT
>NZ_JCACHA010000766.1:0-9973 GCF_059503625.1 Skermanella sp. | reverse complement strand
CAGGTGCCGTGGACGCGGTCTATATCCTGAAGGCCGTGACCCGGCGGATCTGAGGGGGCACGGCCTTCGGATTGGTGGATTTGCCCCGGTCTTACCAGCCGGTGACGACGGCGCCCTTGAACTTCTCGGTCACGAACTGCTTGACCTCGGGCGAGTGGTAGGATTCGACAAGCTGCTTGACCCAGGGCTTGTCCTTGTCCACCTCGCGCACCGCAATCACGTTGGTATAGGGCGATTCGGCGCTTTCGCGGGCGATGGCGTCGGTCAGCGGGTTGAGCCCCGCCTCGATCGCGTAGTTGGTGTTGACCGCCGCCGCATCCACGTCGCCGAGCGAGCGGGGAAGCTGTGCCGCGTCCAGCTCGACGATACGGAGCTTCTTGGGGTTCTCGGTGATGTCGATCGGGGTCGCCTTCAGCCCGGCTTCCGGGCTCAGCTTGATCAGGCCTTGGTCCTGAAGCAGGAGAAGCGCCCGGCCGCCGTTGGTCGGGTCGTTCGGAACAGCGATCGAGGCGCCGTTCGATAGTTCGGAAAGGTTCTTCACCTTCTTCGAGTAGATCCCCATCGGGAAGACAACGGTCTTGCCGACCGACACCAGCTTGAGGCCGCGATCCTGGACCTGATTGTCCAGATAGGGCTGGTGCTGGAAGGAGTTCGCTTCGATCTCGCCGGACGCCAATGCTGCGTTCGGGATCACGTAGTCGGTGAACTCGATGATCTTGATGTCGAGGCCCTGCTTGGCGGCGATCGGCTTCACGGCATCGAGGATCTGGGCGTGCGGACCGGCCGAAACGCCGATCCGGATGGTCTCGGCGGAGGCTGCACCGGCCAGGGCGATCACGGCGACGCCGACCAGGGCGGCGCCGACGCGGCCTGCAAGGGTCTTGGCGGACAGGATATTCATGATGGTTGGTCTTCTCTCAAGACAGTGTTGCTATCGGTATCGTGCGCGAAGGGGATCAGGAGGCGCAGGATCAGGAGGCGCAGGATCAGGAGGCGATGGAGCGCTTGTTGACCCGGCGGGCGATCCACTCGCCCAGGCTCTGGACAAGCTGGACCAGGACGATCAGCACCAGAACGACGGCGGCCATGACTTCGGGCAGGAAGCGCTGGTAGCCGTAGCGGATCCCAAGGTCGCCCAAGCCCCCGCCGCCGACGGCGCCGACCATGGCCGAATAGCCGATCAGGCTGACGGCGGCGAGCGTCAGGCCCAGGACGATGGCGGGCAGCGCTTCCGGCAGCAGGATCTTGGTGATGATCTGCATCGGCGTGGCGCCCATCGTATGGGCGGCCTCGATCAGGCCGTGGTCGACTTCCCGGATGGCGCCCTCCACCAGACGGGCGATGAACGGGACGGCGGCGACCGTCAGCGGCACGATGGCCGCCGTGGTGCCGATCGACGTCCCGGCGATCAGCCGCGTGAAGGGGATGATCGCGACCACCAGGATGATGAACGGGGTGGAGCGGGTAGCGTTGACGAGCAAGCCGGCGACCCGGTTGAACGTCAGGTTCTGGAGCAACTCGCCCCGGCCGCTGGTCGCCAGCAGGACGCCGAGCGGCAGGCCCATCAGCGTCCCCAGCAGCCCGGCCAGACCGACCATATAGAGCGTTTCGATGGTTGCGTTAACCAACAGCTCGAAGATTTGCTGGGACATGGCCGAGCACCTCTACTGACAGATTATTGACGTTGATGAATGCGATGGCCGCCTGGACGGCCTCGGCGCTGCCGACGGCTTCGACCACCAGCGTCCCGAACGGAGCGCCCTGGATGTGGTCGATCCTGCCGTGCAGGATGTTGAGGTCCAGCCCGAAGCGCCGGGTCAACTGGCTGATGATGGGCGTGTTGGCGAGCGCGCCCTTGAAGGTGATGCGCAGAACAGGATTGCCGCCGGCCAGCGGCTCCGCCGACAGCCGCTCGACCAGGGTATCCGGCAGTTCGGCGCCGACGACGGAAGACACGAAGCTCCGCGTGGTCGGATGCTTGGGCGCCGTGAAGACGTCGAACACGTCGCCCTGCTCGATGACGCGGCCTGCTTCCATCACGGCCACGCGGTGGCAGATCTCCTTGATGACGGCCATCTCGTGGGTGATCAGGACGATGGTCAGGCCGAGCTTGGCGTTGATGTCGGCCAGCAGGCGCAGGATCGATGTCGTCGTTTCCGGATCGAGGGCGGAGGTCGCTTCGTCGCACAGCAGGACCTTCGGCTCGCTGGACAGCGCGCGGGCGATGCCGACGCGCTGCTTCTGCCCGCCGCTGAGTTCGGCCGGATAGCGGTCGCGCTTGTCGTTGAGGCCGACGAGGTCCAGCAGGGATTCGACCTTGGCCCTGATCTCGGACCGTTTCAAGCCGGCGAGTTCCAGCGGCAGCGCCACGTTGTCGTAGACGGTGCGGGAGGACAGCAGGTTGAAGTGCTGGAAGATCATGCCGATGCCGCGCCGGGCGGCGCGCAATCCGGCGGCGTCCAGCGCGCCCATATCGACGCCGTCGACGGTGATGCGCCCGGATGTGGGCCGTTCCAGCATGTTCACGACACGGATCAGCGTGCTTTTGCCCGCCCCGCTGCGGCCGATGATCCCGAAGATCTCTCCGCGTCCGATGTTAAGGTCGATCCCGTCGAGCGCCTTTACCGCCGCTCCGCCACCGCGTCCGGGAAACTCCTTTTCGACGCCGTGAAATTCGATCATCGCCACATACCCTCGACTAAACAAAAATCCGCCAACAGCAGCATCGCCGGGCGGATTGCCACGCTCTTTAGCTGCATTTATAAAGCGCCCGCAAGCCGGTGCTCAAATCGGCGCTGTGAATTGCTATATAATCACACGCTGCACCGCGTCAATTGGATTTTCCCAGCGGTCAGCCCTGTAGTTTATGCAAACCGGCGCAAAACGCGGAAGGGTAAAGCCCGCGCTTGCAGCGCCGTATTTTTGTGGCTATGTTCCGCGCACCTCAAGGCTGGGGCGTCGCCAAGCGGTAAGGCAGCGGTTTTTGGTACCGCCATGCGGAGGTTCGAATCCTCCCGCCCCAACCAACTTAATCCCATCGGATAAAAACTAGTCTTTTCAATGGGTTGCTGAGTGACCCTAGAGGCGGTGTGTCACACGCTTTGTGTCACCTCACGCCCCCAGTCACCCGCCTCAGGTCCGACAAAAAAGAACCCGCCTTGACCCTCAGGAACCTCTGGGAAATGTGACAGGCTATGGGGGTTCCTGCGAACTGGTAAGGAGCGAACCATTGGCTATCGTAAGGTTACAGCCTTAACCCTTCAGGCCCAGGGAACCCGATTAAACCTGAGGGTGTGAGCCAACTCACTGCGCCTGCTACCAGGATGGCGGATCATGCAACATCACAGGCAGCCTTTGCCTGACCGGAGGTAGCCATGAGCCAGGATTGTAAGCTTGAACGCGCGGCCATTTCAACCTGTACGCTCCTACAGGAGCTTCATCGTGTCCTAGCTGACCCCAATGATCCCGATGAGGTCACCCGTGGCATCATCCTGGGAACCGCCATGTTCTGCGATGAAACGGTGGGACCATTCCGCGCCAAGAGGTTGATGCAGGCGGCTCCGGATGTGGTTCTTCGGGAGGATGTTTATGTGACCGATGATATGGCACCTCTCTCCTCTCCGGTGCTTGAGGCCTTCGGCAAACATCTTTTGGAATTGGCAACTCAGCGGAGAAGCACTATGGGTGAACTCCAAGCTACTGCCGTCTGAGGGGCACCAGCCCGCTATGAACTCCAAAGGCCTTAGGGGAACATAATGGGTTATGCGGTGGATCTAGGTGGGAGTAGACGGCTTAGGGGTTAGCATTGGGCCCTCGCTTCCTAGGCTGGGTAGAGTATCGACGAGATGTGGGCAGCCCCAGTCTCTTTAACTGGGATTTGATGGCCTTTTTGCTCCGCCCCATCATTCGGGCTATGGCTACTTGGCTATGGCCCAATCTCTGTAAATCCTTCAGCCGTTCCTTCTCTGCTGTTGTCCATAGCCTTCGGGCGCTCTCCAAGTCCGTAGCAGCGTCTTCATGGGCCTGCTCATCGACACCAGTAGGCATCTCGTCCGTAGCAACAGGACCGTCCGTAGGGGCACCCGCCTCCTGAGGACGCCCATCGTCATCAATGCATGTCCGCCTTTCGGACTTTATCGTCAAAGTGATTTCTGTGGTGTCGGTTTCGATGATGGTTATCATGGTCGTCTCCATAGATCTGCCGGTATAAAGGACCAGCCATCCTTAGGGAGTCAATAGAAAATCTCAAGAAAACGGATGATATGGGTGCGAGGATTTGGGATTATGATGTAAGGAACTCTTTATGTAGAATGTCCACGTCTGAGTTTTATTGGCTTCTTGTGGAGGTTTTAGCGTTGGTGTCTAGTTCGGAGGTCCTCATGGGTCCTCTACAGCAACCAAACAGCCTCAACAGGAGATCCCAATGAACGCACTGACCACCTACACCTTCCCTCAGACCCAGACCACAATCCGCATGGTTACCATTGATGGCGGCCTCTGGTTCGTGGCTGCTGACGTGTGCCGCGTCTTTGGACGCTCCTATGACGTTTCCATGGCAATCAGCAAGCTAGGTGTAGGCGAGAAACAGACCCGGAAGCTTAGTGAGTTTGGGGCCATATCCGATATGGAGGCAAAAGGTCCCGGAGGCTTCAGGGCCAATACCGCTATGATCCTTATTTCGGAGTCTGGTCTTTACAAACTGGTCATGCGGTCCAACAAGCCCCTAGCTAGGCCCTTTCAGGACTGGGTGACCAAGGACGTGCTGCCCATAATCCGCAAGGACGGGATGTATGTCATGGGTGAGGAGAAGGTAGCCACTGGCGAGATGAATGAGGAAGAGTTGATCCTGAAGGCCTACGGGCTCCTCCAGGCCAAGGTGGAACGCCTCAAGGCTGGAAAGGAGGCCGCTGAGGCCAAGGCCCTGGAGGCCAAGACTGAGGAACTGGTGGAAGAGAACCAGACTATATGTATTAATACAATTTAGACCTTCGACAGCGAGCCCCTAGTAACAAAGTAGGTCTACTGTTCATACTCGTTCGGAAGGCCGCTCCTCATGTCCCTTACGGCGACACCCACACCCGACAGGAAACCCAATGGCAACTCTCGTATTCTGATATGTGAGGACAGCCACTTGATTGCCGTAGGGTGGGCAGCGATCTTGGACAAAGCTGGATATAGCGTAGTCGGTCCCGCTTATAGTGCCGAGGAGGCGCTTGAGATGGCTTATCAGAACCTTCCGGATTTGGCTCTTATTGATATTCACTTAGGCGAAACCATCGACGGTATTTCGGTCGCCACAGAATTAGCGCCTCTTGGTGTGTTGATCATTTTCGTTACCGCTTATCATAAGAGGGCAGTCACAGAAGGGCGTGAACTTGCCACTGACATTTTGATCAAGCCTGTATTGGAGAGTACCATCCTCACCGCTGTTACCGTTGCCCTTCAGCAAAGGCAAGAAACTGGCGCAGGTAGGAGCGGTCTGTCTGAGTGATTCACCCGGCATCCTGGACACTGACCGTGCAGAACGCCTCTGGTTGCCACATGTCCCTGATTCGTTCCAATCCTTTGGACGCCTAAGGACCTCAGGAACATTCTCGAAACAACCCTAGCCCACACCACCCAAAGTTCCCTTTCTGATCAAGGTCATGATTGTCGCTGATCTCCCTTGTCATCCCCAAGGAACCCTGCAGCCTCCTGAGAACGCATCAGGAACATTCCAAGGCATCCATGGGCTTCAAGCGTACTGACCGACTCAGCGACCTCATCAAGCTGAAGGCCCTCATTCTGGTGACCTGTGGCCCCTGTGGTCACCAAGGCCGGTTCAGCCCAGCGGATACCCTCAAGTTCATGGGAGGGGACATGGCGGTGAGCGCCTTGCAGTTTCGTTGCGGTCAGTGTGGCTCTAGGGATGTGGTGGTGTCGGCTGACCCTGAGAGCCTTTTGGGTGTTCGGGAACCGCGTGGAAAGCCGAAGCCGCTTTAGGTTCAAGCGGCGGCACTTCTTCCCATCAAGTCCGATGAACTCACCAAGCTTCGAGGCCTCATAGCCCATTACAACGCTGAGGGTCCTGAGGCTGAGGTGGCTGAAAGGAAACTGGAGAAGGTAGCCACTGAGAAGCGTATGACGATCCCATTAGCGTCTCGGCATGATTTAAAGTAAATATCATCGGTCATTTATCACACCCAGCACCTACTGGTCAGTCGCTTATGATCTTTGTTGACTAAGGCTCCTCAAGCGTAAAGGCTGTTAACAACTCAGTAACTTTTTTAGGCACTGCCAGTCTCATCATGTTCACCTATCGAACGAGCGTTCTTACCGACTTGTGGGAGCAAATGGATATACCATGTGGTCCAGAAGAGACGCTTTGGTCTCCCCAAGCAAAAAAGCTGTGCGAATGGTGGTGGCGCGAACATCAAGGGCAAATACCTTTAAAATCATGCTTTGATATTCTTGAGCATTTTGACGCCACACCAGACATTTTTCTAGTTGACGTTCAGAGCGATGGAAATTTCGTTACTCGGATTGTTGGTGAGAACGCGCGTGCCTCTGTTGAGGCGGGTCGTGTCGGAAGTATCATCCGCCATGATGATGAACGTGATCATATCAAAGTATTACACATGCACTATAGCCTTGTCGTTCAGCAAAAGATCCCATTTAAATGTGAAGGCAGAGCATTATACCATAAGAGTCATCAAGTTATGTTTGAAGGATTGGATTGCCCATTATCTCTTGATGGCCAGACAGTATCGCACATCATAGGTATCCTCACTTTACGAGGGCTAAATGAAGGTCTTGGAAAGTCTCCATCAACCCCATGAGGACTTTTGGCAAGCTGTTGAACCAACGTAGAGCTACGTGTTAGCCGCAGGCGGACAGCAGAGATCTTCTAGCCACCTGCTTGCGCTGAACGGCATCGGCAACCGAGTGCAGAACTGTAGTCTCCGAAACCGGCTTGATAAGGATATCGGCAGCGAACTCCCGCCCCTCCACAGCCGCCCTCTGGTAATCAGCGGTGATGAAGATGACTGATGTGCCCAAGGGGGCCAGCTCGGCGGCTACGGAAATCCCGTCGATGGGTCCTCCCAGTCCGATATCGATCAGCGCCACATCGGGTAGGTGCCCGTAGGCTGTCTCTAGCGCCTTCTCACCGCTATAGGCGGGGCCTACCACCGTATAGCCTGCGTCGGTCAGGATTGTCGCCCATCCCATGGCAATCAAATGATTGTCTTCGCATATCAGAATGCGGGCATCAGCGAAGGCTTCTCCTCTGGAAGCGTGGTTTACGTCAACAAACATCGGGCGCGACCTTGAGAACGGGGAGAGAACACTGCGTCTGAGCAGGTTAAGAAATTGTTACGCGGTAAGTTATATAGGGGGTGGTTAGCCTGTGCTTTTGAGTAGATGACCTACTGACCCTCGAAAAATCCCCCACCATGAACCTGAGGGAAAACCTCGGGAACACAGCAGGGGTGCAATCGGTCTGTGGTGAATGGTTTTCTATGCGGTGGCGGCACAGGGAACGTCAGCCCAGCATTTGCCGGACTTGATGGTGCTGATGATGCCGGTGGAGACGCCAAACTCAGCGGCCAGCGCCTTCACTCCTCCGGTAACTCCTGCCAACAATCGCGCCTTGATCTGACCAACAGCCTCCACGGTCAGCTTCACGTTCGCTCTGTTCCGCGCCTGAGTTGCCTTTGACGCCCAACGGACGTTACCAGGATAATAGCCTTCGTCGTTGTGGATACGGTCAAGGCTACACCCCTCAGGGCGCTCCCCAACGTCCTGGAAGAAATTGGGGAAGCCGTCTTCAGGATGGGTCCAACGCGGACACACCCGGATGCCCTTGGCTCCGTAATCGATGAAGCTCCTGGATGCTGGGTTCGTGCATCGGTCAATCATCTGGTACCACGACTGGTAAAGGGGGTTCTGGGTATGGCCGTGAGTCTTGAGGGCACAGCGCTGGCAGCCCTTAGACTTGCCGTTCCGCAAGTTAGCCGCGAACACCTCCTTCTCATTCCCACAGGCGCAGCGGCAATGCCATTTTGCCTGCCCTGAGCGATTGCTTGGAGCCCTACTGAAAACCGTCCACTTACCGAAAGTACACCCAGTTAAATCTTGAAATTTTGCCATACTACATATTCCTTATGTGTAAAATGGACACAGCAATGGCTTCCGAGGGGTGTTCTCGGGGGCTCATCGCCGTGCCTGTGATTGATTGGAGGGGAATGGCTCGCTCGGGCACCTGATGGCCCGGAGGGAGAAAATGTTACTCGTGAGTTATATTGGGGACCTAGGGCGTTGGACTACGCGGCTTGTCCAGAGATCACCAGCGCATTCCTTGTATTTCTGGCCTTGATAACTCCCACTCTTGTGTATCCCGCGATACCAGCTATCTCCTCATCAGGTAGGTAGCCGTGGTTTTCCAAGAGGTGTCTTAGCTTCTCCTTCTTGGCCCCCAGCGCCTCTACTGCATCCTTGATGCCCTGGTAATCCAGAGTCCATAGGATCTTCTCCAAGGCATCCTCATAGAACACGGGGAACATTGCGGACCTATTGAAGCCCTCAAGGTGACCTATCCGGTTCGAGGGGGTGACGTTGTGGCCACGTTCAGCGTGGAATGCTGTGTCTGACACCAAGTACCGGGACTGTTGACCGCCACAGGGGCGAAGCTCAAGGTAGCCATGGTGCTCCAAAAGAGAGACTAAGGTGGCCTTGTTCATCTGGAGATCATTAGCTATTTGAGAGATGGTCTTGCCGTTCTTGTTCCGAACCAAGATAGGAGCCTTGATACGGTCGTTCGGAGCCTTGCGGACTGCCATCGTACTGTTAATGTCCAGGCGATTTTCCCGGATCTCCTCGTAAGCTTTTCTGACTTCCTCAGGGTCTTCTCGGAACAGGCGATCCTGAAGGTATTCAAGGTCATGACCATCAACGATAGCGGTAGCGATGGCAAGTCGTAGGGTCTTAAGTTCCATTGTTTCAATCCTCTAATGATCGGCATTGTTCATGATTAGGTCATCGTAGGCGGCCATAACGGCCTCAGGCGCTACGTCACGGAGCTTCTTTATGATGGCAACCAAGGTCACCTTAGAGCCTATCAGCCGCTTGACCTGAGTACGGACAGAAGTGTCCAGGACGTAGGCAGCATCGTTGAATAAAGCGGGCATGAGTTTTCATTGTCTCTCGCCTGTTAGGGCTAAAGAGTGCTTCTGTTAAGAGGGTTGGGCGGAAAAAGTATACTTGTAAGTTATATAGGGTGAATAGGGACCCTAGAGCTTCGGAACCAACGGATCAGTGAGGTCAGTTGATCTGAGAAAAGTATACTTGTAAGTTATATAAGGGCTAAGGGCCTGACCCCTGAGAACTGGAGAGCAGTAGGGACTTAAGGTCACCAACTACAACTATATCCGGACACAGTTAAGGAGCCTTGAAGGGCACCTAGGAAACAACCACCACCGTCTCCATCCCTGAGCAACCCGAGGGCTACGCCCCTCAGGACACCAGACAGACCTCAGGCCACAGCCTTGGTTCGGACAAAGATGGTAATAATTGATTGGTCCGTTCAGGTGAACCTTAAGTCACCTTCCCGTCAGTATCAGTGCAGCGTCAATCTTCCCTGAAAGCCTGCCAATCAGGAACGCTATGGCATCCTGAGGTGCCATGTTCGGAGGTAGAGATAAGATGGATTTGATCTCAGCGGCCTTTAGTTTACCTCTAGCATTCTGCTTCTGTTCTTCCATGTCTGTGTCCTCCGGAGCCCTTATTGGCTACGTGATGGTTGGAACCAAAGACCTCGCCGCTGATGGAGGCCCGATTAAGTCTTCTCCAGGCTGACCTGAAGCACCCTCGGGAGTCCGATGGTGGCAAGAGGTCCAGCAAGGTCTTCACGTCAGGCTGAAGGCGCTGGAGGATTGCCTTCACCTGTTCGATATCATTCTCAGTCATTGCTTTGTCCGTACTTAGGGGTCCTGGA
>NZ_JCACHA010000765.1:0-9974 GCF_059503625.1 Skermanella sp. | reverse complement strand
CGCCATCCCTATACCCGCGCCCTGCTGTCGTCGATGCCCAGCATGGACCCAGCCCAGCGGACGACGGCCCCTGCCCTGACCGGCGATCCGCCCAACCCGATCAACCCGCCGTCCGGCTGCCGCTTCCGCACCCGCTGCGCCTTCGCCGAGGGCGTCTGCGCCACGGCCGAACCCCGGCTGGAGGTCGTCGCCGACGCCGAGCGGCACGCGGCTGCCTGCCATATGGAGATCGCGGGTTCCGGCCACACCAAGGCCATCCCACAGCTTGCCCCCCAGCATGCAGGAGCCGTAGCATGACAGCAGCGCTTCGCCAGGACGCCGCACCCGTGACGGTGCCGGCACCGGAACCGCTGGTCAGCGTCGAGGGGCTGACCGTCAGGTTCAAGGGCGGCGACGGCAGCATCGCCGCCGTCAACGGCGTGGACTTCACGCTGGAGCGCGGCAAGGTGCTGACGATCCTGGGAGAATCCGGGTCGGGCAAGAGCGTCACGCTGAAGGCGATGATGCGGCTGCATCCTGCGCGCAAGACGACCTATGGCGGCAGGATCACGATCGGCGGGCGGAACATCCTGGCTTTGTCCGAGCGGGAGCTTGTGCAGGTGCGCGGCTCCGTCGTCAGCATGATCTTCCAGGAACCGATGCTGGCCTTCGACCCGGTCTACACGATCGGCCACCAGATCGCGGAAACCGTGATCCGGCACGAGGGCGTATCCAGGCGGGACGCCGACAAGCGGGCGCTCGACCTGCTGGAGATGGTACAGATCCCGTCTGCCGCACGCCGGCTCAAGGCCTATCCGCACGAGATGTCCGGCGGCATGCGCCAGCGGGCGATGATCGCCCTGGCGCTGTCGTGCCGGCCGGACCTGCTGCTGGCGGACGAACCGACGACGGCCCTGGATGCCACGGTCCAGATGCAGGTGCTGGTCCTGCTGCGCCAGCTTCAGCGGGAGATGGGCATGGCAGTGATCTTCGTCACCCACGACATGGGTGTGGCGGCCGAGATCGCCGACGATGTCGCCGTCATGTATGCCGGGCGCTTCATCGAGGCCGGGCCGGTCGGACCGGTGATCGGGAAACGGCTGCATCCCTACACCGAGGGCCTGCTGGCTTCCACCGTCCACGGCGCGTCGCGCGGCGAGCGGCTGGAGACGATCCCCGGTTCTCCGCCCAACCTTGCCAAGCTGCCGTCGGGGTGCAGCTTCGCACCGCGCTGCAAATACGTCGAGCAGCGCTGCCGGGAGACCGAGATCCCGCTGTTCCATCCGGAACCGGACCATTCCGCCAGATGTATGAGAATCGACCGCTGATCCAAACAATAATAAGAAGCGAGAGATGCGAATTCTGGTCATCAATCCCAACACGACCGTCGCCGTAACCGACACCATCGTAGCGGAGGCACGCCGAAGTGCGCCACCACAGGTCGAAATTACCGGGGTGACGGCGCGGTTCGGCAGTCCGTTCATCCAGACGCCGGATGAATCCGAGACGGCGCGGCAGGCGGTACTCGAACTGGTCAGCCGGCTTGCCAGCGGCTTCGATGCCGTCGTGATCGCGGCCTTCTCCGATCCGGGGCTGGCCGAGGCGCGGGAGCTGTCGCCGGTCCCGGTCGTCGGGATCGCCGAGAGCGCCATCCTGACGGCGATGATGTGCGGCGGCCGGTTCGCCATCGTGACCCTGGGACCGGCGCTGCGGCCCTTGCTTGAAGGGGCGGCGGTGGCGCTGGGCTGCGCCGGCCGGCTGGACGCCATCCACATCCTCGAAACGGGCACGGGAGGCGATGCCGGGAACGCCGGGGAAGCCGTCACCACCGTCCAGCGGGATCGTGGAGAGGCGCTGGCCGCGCTGTGCGGCAGGGCGGCGGCTGCCGACGGCGTTCGCTCGATCATCCTGGGTGGAGGGCCGCTGGCGGGACTTGCCCGCCGGATTCGCGTCCGCGTGCCGGTTCCGCTGCTGGACGGCACCGCCTGCGCCGTCAATCACGCGGCGACATTGGCCCGGCTGGGCCTGCGGATGCCGGAGAAAGCCTAGGGGAGATACTCAGTCAAGAAAACTTATCGCATCTGGTTGCAGTGCTTGTGGTCCATCCGGGTATGTTCGTTGTTACAGTCACCCGACCGGTTACCGGTGAACCAGAGCGAAAGGATGCTCGACCACAATGGACTACCTGCTCACGCTTGCCGCCGATCCCGCAGCCTGGGTCGCCCTTGCCACGCTGATTGCGATGGAAGTGGTTCTTGGCATCGATAACCTGATCTTCATTTCGATCCTGACCAACCGGCTGCCGGAAGACCAGCGTTCCCGCGGACGCCGTATCGGTATCGGACTGGCGCTGATCCTGCGCCTGGGCCTGCTCAGCACGGTGGCCATCATCGTCCAGTTGACCGCACCGGTGTTCACCGCATTCGGTCATGCCTTTTCGTGGCGCGACCTGATCCTGATCGCGGGCGGTCTGTTCCTGGTGTGGAAGGCGACTAAGGAAATCCATCACAGCGTGGATCCGGACCCCGGCCCCGACATGTTCGACAGCAAGGCCGGCAGCATCACCTTCACCGCCGCGATCGGGCAGATCCTGATACTTGACCTGGTATTCTCGATCGACAGCATCATCACGGCGGTCGGCATGACCGAGCATATCCCGATCATGGTCATCGCTGTCGTCACCGCCGTCCTCGTCATGCTGCTGGCGGCCGATCCGCTCGCCAACTTCATCAACAAGAACCCGACCATCGTCATGCTGGCCCTGGGCTTCCTGATGATGATCGGCATGACGCTGATCGCCGAAGGCTTCGGCGCCCATGTGCCAAAGGGCTACATCTACGCCGCCATGGCGTTCTCGGCCCTGATCGAGGGACTGAACATGCTGGCACGGCGGGCACGAAAGCGCGTCCAGGGGGCCGCGGGAACGACTGCCGCCGGCAGCGTGAAGAGCGGTCACTAATCTTCAGGTCAGCGGCCCTTCAGGTCAGCGGCGGTGCGGGATGCCGTACCGCCGCAACTTGTTGGCTATCATGGTATGCGACGTGTTCAGCCGGGCGGCCAGTTTCCGGCTGGACGGGAAATGCGGGAACAGGCGGCCCAGCAGCGAGCGCTCGAACTCGGCCAAGGCCTCTTCCCACGATTGGGCAATCTCGGCGGCATCCGCACCCGGCCCCATGCGAAAGCTGGCGAGTTCCAGGTCCGGAGCGTCCAGCCACAGGCTGTCGGACATGGTGACGGCGCGAAAGATAACGTTCTCCAACTGCCGGACATTGCCGCGCCACGGGTTGGCGAGCAGCGCCGACCCGGCCGCCGAGGTCAGCCGGCAGGCGGGGCGCTGGGCCTGGGCACAGGCGCGGGCGATGAAATGGCGGGCCAGCAGCAGGATGTCTTCGCCCCGGTCGCGTAGCGGCGGTACCTGGAGGCTGAGCACGTTGAGCCTGTAATAGAGGTCTTCGCGGAAGTCGCCTTCGGCCACCATCTGGTCGAGCTTGCGGTGAGTGGCGCTGATGATCCGGACATCGACCTTCTGCTCGCGGTCGCCGCCGACGCGGCGGAAGCTGCCGTCGTTGAGGAAGCGCAGCAGCTTGGCCTGCAGGTAGGGCGACATCTCGCCGATTTCGTCCAGGAAGACGGTACCCTGGTCCGCCAGTTCCAGCAGCCCCGGCTTGCCGCCGCGCTGCGCTCCGGTGAAGGAGCCGGGCGCGTAGCCGAACAGCTCGCTCTCCGCCAAGTTCTCGGGCAGTGCCGCGCAGTTGAGCGCCAGGAAGGTCCTGCCCTTGCGCGTGCTGGCGCGGTGGCAGGCGTGGGCGATCAGCTCCTTGCCGGTTCCCGTCTCTCCCAGGATCAGCAGCGGCGCATCGACGGCGGCGACGCGGGACGCCCGCGCCTTGAGGCCGCGCATGGCTGGTGAATCGCCCAGAATGGTGTCGAAGCCGCCTTCGTCGAAGTTCTGCAACGCCTGGAGCCGCTCGCCAAGCCTGCTCGGCGCGTGCAGCGTCAGGACGCCGCCGGCCGCCTTCAGGGGGTCGGTTTCTGTGATCGGGCGGACGTCGAGCAGGAACGGCTGTCCCTGGAACATGACCTCCCGCGCCGGGATCTGGAAGCCTTCCGCGATCAGCTCGCCATGCAGCGCCTCGTCGCCGAAAAGCTCGCCGATCCGCTTGCCGCCGAGCGCTCCGGGCGCTTCCGCCGCCGCGTTGGCGAGGATGACGGTGCCGCTGCCGTCCACCGCCAGAACGGGGTCGGGAATGGCGGCGAGCACGGTTGCGAGGTGAAGCCGGCGGCGGGTGCCCGGCAGCATGTCTACCTGCGCGATGCTGGCGACGCCGGAGACTTCGGTCAGGGCGGCGCGCAGTCCGTCCATCGCGGCGGGCTGGAGGCTGGGTGCATCGATGTAGATGTGCGGCGGATCGACTTCCACCGCCACGACGTTGAGCCTCCTGGATGCCAGGACGGCAAGGATCTCATGGGCGATGCCGACCCGGTCGGCGAAGGTGATGTCGATACGCATCGGGCGATCCTAGCGTATCTCTCCGTTTACAGTGTACGCAAAAAAGTACAGGCTGCTTAGAGCATTGTTTTGGCATCGATTATGCCGTCAAGTCCAGCTCATCCGGGGTGCCTGTAAACGTCCGAGTACAGGACGACGACAAGGAAACTCGTTGCGAGGCAGTGCCTATAGGGATGCGCGCTGCTGGCATGGCGATTGCTAAGTATGTGGATAAGGAACTTGGGAGAGGTTCATGCTGAATACCCGCCACGCCAGCGCCGGAGCGCTGCTGACCGTCGATCTCGATGCGATCCGCGCCAATTACAGGCTGCTGCGCGAGAAGCTCGGCGGGACGGCCTGCGCCGCCGTGGTCAAGGCCGACGCCTACGGGCTTGGCGCGGACCGGGTGGCCCCTGCCCTGGCTGCCGACGGCTGCACGAACTTCTTCACGGCTCATCTGGACGAGGCGATAGCGCTGCGGCCCCATGTTCCCGCAGAGGCCGAGGTCTTCGTGCTGCACGGTTCGCCTGCCGGGGTCGAAGCCGACTTCGTCGAGCATCGCGTGGTCCCGGTCGTCAACAGCCTTGGGCAGATCGACGCCTGGACTGCAATGGCCCGCCGGCTTGGCCGCAAGCTCCCGGCGGTCGTTCAGGTCGATACCGGCATGTCGCGGCTGGGACTGTCGAAGCGTGAACTCGACACGGTGGCGGATGATCCCGGACGGCTGGACGGCATCGATCTCCGCTACGTCATGAGCCATCTCGCCTGCGCCGAACAGCAGAGCCACGAGTTGAACGCCTTGCAGCTGGCCAACTTCCGTGCGGCACGTCTGCGGCTGCCGGCGGTGCCGGCCAGCTTCTCCAACTCCTCGGGCGTGTTCCTGGGGCAGGACTACCACTTCGACCTTGCCCGGCCGGGTGCGGCGCTTTACGGCGTGGCGCCGGTGGCTGGGCAGCCCAATCCGTTGCGCCCGGTGGTCCGGCTTCAGGCGCGGGTGATCCAGGTACGGGAGATCGAGGCCGGAGCGCGGGTCGGCTATGGCGGACGGTGGACGGCGCCAGAACCGGCGCGGATCGCGACGGTGTCGACCGGCTACGCCGACGGGTTCCTCCGCAGCCTGGGCAACCGCGCCAAGGCTTATCATGGCAATGCCGCCCTGCCCGTCGTCGGGGTGGTTTCCATGGACACGATCACGCTCGACGCGACCGGCCTTCCCGGACCGGGGCTCGAGCCCGGCGATTTGGTCGATCTGATCGGCGAGCACAACCCGGTCGATGCGGTGGCGGAAGCCGCCGGGACGATCGGCTACGAAATCCTCACAAGCCTCGGTGGCCGTTACTTCCGGACTTATCTGGACGGCTAATTCCGACGGCTGACAAAAATGCAATCTCTGGACAGGGAGATATCCTCGTGAAGGTTCTGGTTCTCGGCAGCGGCGTGATCGGCGTTACATCGGCCTGGTTTCTGGCCAAGGCGGGCCACGAGGTGACCGTGGTGGACCGGCAACCTGCCGCAGGGCTGGAAACCAGCTACGGCAACGCGGGCGAGGTTTCTCCCGGCTATTCCTCCCCTTGGGCCGCACCGGGCCTGCCGTTCAAGGCGGTCAAGTGGCTGTTCATGAAGAACCGCCCGCTGGTGATCTGGCCGCAGATGGACCCGGCCCAGTGGGCCTGGGGCCTGTCGCTGCTGATGAACTGCACCGAGAAGCGATATGAGATCAATAAGGCCCGGATGGTGCGCGTCGCGGAATACAGCCGCGATACGCTGCGCGACCTGCGGTCGGAAATCGGCATCCAGTACGACGAGCGCGCGCAAGGAACGTTGCAGCTTTTCCGCAAGCAGGAGCAGCTGGACGGCACTGCGGCGGATATCGCCATCCTGAAGCGGTTCGGTGTGCCGTTCGAAGTGCTCGACCGCGACGGCTGCGTCGCCGTGGAACCTGCGCTGGGGATGGTCCGCGAGAAGTTCGCCGGCGGCCTGCGCCTGACGGGGGACGAGACCGGCGATTGCTTCAAGTTCACCCAGGAGCTTTCCAGGCGGGCGGAGGCGCTGGGCGTCACCTTCCGCTACGGCGTCAACATCAAGCGCATCGTCAGCGACGGGCGCAGGATCACCGGCGTCGAGACGGATGGCGGCGAGTTGAAGGCGGATACCTATGTGCTGGCGCTCGGCAGCTACTCGCCGCTGCTGCTGAAGCCGCTGGGCATCCGTATCCCGGTCTATCCGGTCAAGGGCTACTCGATCACGGTGCCGATCACCGATCCGTCGGGCGCGCCGGAATCCACCGTGATGGACGAGACCTACAAGGTCGCGGTGACGCGGCTGGGCGACCGCATCCGGGTGGGCGGCACCGCCGAGCTGGCCGGCTACAACACGGCGCTGCGGGCGGCGCGGCGCGGTCCGCTGGACCATGTCGTATCGGACCTGTTCCCGCGCGGCGGCGATCTGTCGCGCGCCGAGTTCTGGACCGGCCTGCGGCCGATGACTCCGGACGGTCCGCCGATCATCGGGCCGACGCCCCTGTCCAACCTGTACCTGAACACCGGCCACGGCACGCTGGGCTGGACGATGTCGGCAGGTTCTGCGCGGGTGCTGGCCGATATGGTTTCGGGCAAGACCGCCGATATCGACCTGGAGGGGCTTACGATGGAGCGCTACGGCGCCACGGCTCCGGCTGCGGTGGCGACCACCAAGGGAGCGCACGCCTGACGGCCTGGGCTATGACGCCCTATTCCCGCCGGTGAGGGGTTCCTGCTAGCCTCGGGAAATGACAGGCTTCAAAGATCATTTCTCGGGGCACGCGGCGCTCTACGCCGACTGCCGTCCGAGCTATCCGCCGGCTCTGGCGGAGGCGCTGGCCGAGCTTGCGCCGGCGCGTGGGCTGGCGCTCGACTGCGGGTGCGGCTCGGGACAGTTGTCGGTGCTGCTCGCCGGACCGTTCGACCGTGTCGAAGCGACCGACGCCAGCGCCTCGCAGATCGCGCAGGCAGTGCCGCATCCCAAGGTGACATACAGGGTGGCTCCGGCGGAGGCCAGCGGTCTGGCCGAGGCAAGCTGCGACCTGGTGGTCGCGGCGCAGGCGGCGCACTGGTTCGACCTGCAGCACTACTGGGCGGAAGTCGCGCGGGTGCTGAAACCGGGCGGGCTGGCAGCATTGGTCGGCTACGGATTGCTGCGGATCGACGCCGAGCTGGATGCGGTCGTCGATGCCTTCTACACCGACGGGGTGGGGCGGTTCTGGCCGTCCGAGCGGCGGCTGGTCGATGGCGGCTACCGGGAAATCGACTTCCCGTTCCGCGAGGTGACGCCTCCGCTGATCGACATGACGGCCGAGTGGAACCGAGCGCAGTTCCTGGGTTATGTCGCGACATGGTCGGCAGTGAAGGCGGCGGAGAAGCAGGGGCTCGATCCCCTGCCCGCTTTCACGGACGCTGTCGGGGTGCTCTGGCCGGATGAAAGCCGGTGCCGGACGGTGCGCTGGCCGCTGCTGTTTAGGGTTGGACATATCAGCGCAGGGTGAAGCAATCACCGGTAGCGCACTCCGAGCAGTGATCCAAGAAATCCATCTTACGGAATAAATATCCTTGCCATCTGTTTACTGATGGAAAGGAGATAAAGTCATGAGATCAAGATTCTCGATCGGCGCTATCCTTGCTTTGCTCATGCTCGGGGCTTGTTCGACCGGCCAAGTGCTTGGGACGGGTGCGGGCGCTGCGGGCGGCTATGCCGTGGACGGCAAGCGCGGAGCGGTCATCGGCGGCATCGGCGGTGGGCTTCTCGGCGGTCTGATCGACTAATTGCGCCGCAACATCGGGAAGGGTTCGAGCGTTTCCGGTCTTTGACTGGAGATAACCCGATATGCCTTATGATGCAGCCGCCGATCGTTACGAACGGCTGGACTATCGCCGCTGTGGCCGAAGCGGCCTGAAATTGCCGGCGATCTCGCTTGGCCTTTGGCAGAACTTTGGCGGCGTCGACGTGTTCGAAACCGGCCGCGCCGTCCTGCGGCGGGCTTTCGACCGCGGCGTCACCCATTTCGACCTTGCCAACAACTACGGCCCGCCACCCGGTTCGGCGGAAGAGAACTTCGGCCGGTACATGGCCGCCGACTTCAAGCCCTACCGTGACGAGCTGGTGATCTCGACCAAGGCCGGTTACGACATGTGGCCCGGTCCCTACGGCAGCTGGGGATCGCGCAAGTATCTGGTCGCCAGCCTGGACCAGAGCCTGAAGCGCATGGGGCTCGACTACGTCGATATCTTCTACTCGCACCGGGTCGACCCGGATACTCCGCTGGAAGAGACCATGGGCGCGCTGGATCAGGTGGTCCGGCAGGGCAAGGCGCTTTATGTCGGCATCTCCTCCTACTCGCCGGAAAAGACCCGGCAGGCGGTCGCGATCCTGAACTCGCTCGGCACGCCCTGCCTGATCCACCAGCCGTCCTATTCGATGCTGAACCGCTGGATCGAGGACGGTCTGCTGTCGACGCTGGAAGAGCTGGGCATCGGCTGCATCGCGTTCTCGGCCCTGGCGCAGGGCATGCTGACGTCGAAGTACCTGAACGGCATTCCGGAAGGCTCGCGGGCGACGCGCGGCGGTCCGCTGAAGCAGGGCTTCCTGACGGAAGACAACATCGCCCGCATCCGCGAGCTGAACGAGGTCGCCCGGCGCCGGAACCAGAGCCTTGCCCAGATGGCGCTGCTCTGGGTCCTGCGCGACCCGCGCATCACCTCGGCGCTGATTGGCGCCCGGACCGTCGAGCAGTTGGACGACAGCCTGGACGCCTTGGCAGGGCCTGCTTTGTCCGCCGAAGAGTTGGCAGAGATCGACCGCCATGCCGGCGATGGCGGGATCGACCTCTGGCGGGCCTCGTCTTCGCGGCAATAGGACGGCGTAAGCCGGCGCCGCCCTATCCCTTGCGGCGCCGGCGGAGTTGATCGAAGAAGACGATGGCGATGATCAGGAAGCCGGTGATGATCCGCTGCCAGAACGGGTTGACGTTCAGCAGGTTGGCGCCGTTGTTGATGGTAGTCAGCAGCATCGATCCCAGCAGCGGGCCGGTGATGCTGCCGACGGCGCCGAACAGGCTGGTGCCGCCGATCACCGAGGACGCGATCGACTGAAGCTCCCAGCCCTCTCCCGTGGTGGCGACGCCGATGGCGATGCGGCTGGCGGTCAGGACCCCGGCAAGGCAGGCGAGCGTCGCGGACAGGATATAGGCGAGATAGATCGTGCGGGCGATATGGACGCCGCTGAGCCGCGCCGCTTCGCTGTTGCTGCCGACCGCGTAGATGTACCGGCCCCAGCGGCTGTGGTGCAGCAGGATGTAGCTGGGGACCGCCACCAGGATCACGACCCAGAACAGTGACGGAATCCCCAGGAACGACAGGCGGGAGAAGCCGGTGAACTCCGGCGGGAAGCCGCTGATGGTGGCGCCGTTGGTCATCAGCAGGCCGATGCCCCGGAAGGCGGTCAGCGTCGCCAGCGTCATGATGAAGGACGGCAG
>NZ_JCACHA010000764.1:0-10014 GCF_059503625.1 Skermanella sp. | reverse complement strand
CTGAAGGACGGCCTGATCGACCAGTTCGGCGCCCGCGCCGACGTGCTCAAGGCGATGTCGGCGCCGCCCGGCGCCCGGCAGGTCGCGACGGCGCCCAATGTCGCCCGGCTGGTCAAGACGGAGCAGGCGTCATGACCAGCCTCCCGACCACCCCAGCCAGCAAGCAAAGCCCCCACGACGCCGTCTGGACCGTCACGCTGGAAGCGGAGCCTGCCGAGCCGTCGCTCCGCAAGACCATGCTCGCCGGCGTCGCAGCCGTCGTGATCGGGTTCGGCGGGTTCTTCGGATGGGCCATGACGGCCGATCTCAGCAGCGCCGCCATCGCCCAGGGAACCGTCATCGCGAACAGCCACCGCAAGACGGTGTCCCATCTTGAAGGCGGCATCCTGGCCGAACTTCTGGTCAAGGAAGGCGATCTGGTCAAGGCGGGACAGGTCCTGCTCCGGATGGACGGGACCATGGCCAACGCCCAGCTCGGCCAGATCGAAAGCCAGCTATGGACCGCCCAGGCCCGTGCCGCACGGCTGCGCGCCGAGCAGGCGGAGCAGCGCTCGCTGGTCTACCCGGAAGACCTGATCGCCGCCGGCAGGCGCAACCCCGTCGCGGCGGACGCGATGGCGACGGAACTGCGCCTGTTCGCCGCCCGCTGGGACGGCTACGACGGGTCGCTGGCGATCAACCGCCGCAAGATCGACCAGTTGCGGGAACAGATCGTGGCGCTGAAGGCGCAGGAGAGCGCCACCGCCGACCGGCTCCGCTACACCAACGAAGAACTGGCGACGATCCGGTCGCTGCTCGAGAAGGGCTACGAGCGTCGCCCGCGCCTGCTGGAGATGCAGCGTCTCTCGGCCGAGCTGAAAGGCCGCGTCGGCGAGCTTGCCGCCAACCAGTCGCAGGCGGAACAGGCGATCGCCGCCGCCGAGCTGGAGATCCTGGCCCTCAAGCACACCCGCCGGACCGAGATCGCCGACCAGCTTCAGCAGACGCAATCGACCCTTGCCGACATGACGGAACGGTCGCGCGGCGCCACCGACGTCGTCAGCCGCAAGGACATCGTCTCGCCCCAGGACGGCAAGGTGACCGACATCCGCTTCTACACGCCCGGCGGCGTGATCGGCGCCGGCGCTCCGATCCTGGATCTGGTCCCGGTGGACGACGATCTTGTCGTCGAGGCGCAGGTCAGCCCGGCCGACATAGACAGCGTGCGGGTCGGTCAGATCGCCAATGTGCGGCTGAGCGCCTATAAGCAGCGCAAGGTCCCGATCATCGACGGTCACGTGACCTATGTCGCCGCCGACCAGGTGACCGACGACCGGACCGGCCAGTCCTATTTCACCGCCAGGGTCAGACTGGACGATGAGTCCCTGAAGTCGCTCCACCATGTGGAGATGATCCCCGGCATGCCCGCGGAAGTCATCCTGATCAACGCCGAACGGCGGGCGATCGATTACTTCCTCAGCCCAATCACCGACAGCATGAGGCGGGCATTCCGAGAGGAATGACCGGACGGCGAACCATGCGCATCCTTTTCCTGCACAATCACTTCCCCGGCCACTACCAGCACGTGGCGGCGGCCCTGGCGGCGGACCAGCGCAATCAGGTCGTATTCATCACCAGGGACCGGACCGGCAGCATCCCCGGCGTCGACAAGCGGGTCTTCACGCCGGCGCGTTCGGCCGACCAGCCGACCCACCACTATGTCCGCCCGTTCGAGGACGCCGTGCTGCACGGCCAAGCCGTCTACCGTCTGTGCGAGCGGCTGAAGCGGGAAGGCTTCGTGCCGGACCTGATCTGCTCGCATGCCGGCTTCGGTCCCAGCCTGTTCATCAAGGACGCCTTTCCCGACTCGCCGCTGCTCGGATATTTCGAGTGGTTCTATCATGCGAAGGGCAGCGACGCCGATTACCTGGACGGTCCGGTCAGCGCCGACGACGCCTGCCGTATCCGCAGCCGCAACGCCTCCATCATGATGGAACTTGCGAACTGCGACTGGGGCCTCTGCCCCACGGTGTTCCAGCGCGGCCAATTCCCGCCGGCCTTCCAGAACAAGCTGACGCTGATGCATGACGGCATCGACACGGACTTCTTCTCCCCCAGGCCCGGCGCCCGAATGGTGCTGCCCGGCCTCGACCTGTCCGGGGCCGGAGAAATCGTGACCTATGCGACGCGCGGGATGGAGCCCTACCGCGGCTTTCCGCAGTTCATGCGTGCCGCCGATATCCTGCTGAAGCAGCGCCCCGACCTGCATATCGTCGTAGGCGGCGACGATACGGTGTCCTATAGCCGGCTGCCGCCGAGGGGCCGCACCTACAAGCAGATGCTGCTGGAAGAGCTGCCCGGCCTGGCGAACCATCCGCGTCTTCATTTCGTCGGTCCGCTCGATTACCCGGTGTACCGCGACATGCTGCGGGCAACCGGCGTCCATGTCTACCTGACGGTGCCCTTCGTTCTGTCCTGGTCCATCCTGGAGGCGCTTTCGACCGGCTGCCTCGTGGTCGGCGCCGACAATGCCGCCGTCCGCGAAGTGATCGATCCCGGCACGAACGGATTGCTGGCGGATTTCTTCTCGCCGGACGACATCGCGTCGAAGATCGCATCGGGGCTCGACCGGCGCGCCGCTATGGAAACGATCCGGCTAGCCGCGCGGCAGCGGGTCATCGAGCGCTTCGCCCTGAAAGACCTTCTGCCCCGCCATCTCCAACTGATCCGCCATCTCGCGGGCAGCGCCGAGCCGGCTGAAGAACATCACCTGCAACTTGCCGCTTCTGCCTGAACGGCAGGACGCAGGACTGCCTGTGACTTTTTGCGGTAAAATGCTTCGGATTTAGAAATGCTTTAGACCGATCAAGCAATTCTCATTCGAAATAATCGAGCACCAACCTCAACAGTTTACTTGCAAGAATTTACATGTTTCTCCTAGTTTTCACTCAAGATTTTGCATTGCACCCTGATTTTTAACTTCCAGTTAACACTTAAAGCGGTAGTTTCTTCTTACCGAAGAAACGGAAACAACTTGCTGATCCCTTTATAGGAGGCACTGACATGGCAACCCTTCCCGGTGGCGCTTACGACGATTTCCACGTTGGCACGTCCAGCGCCGACATGATCTTCGGTGGAGCTGGAAACGACATGCTGATGGGTGAAGGCGGCGACGACTCGCTCGTCGGCGGTGTTGGCGACGACCTTCTGTTCGGCGGAGACGGCAACGATATTCTCAACGGCGGCGCCGGCAACGACATGCTGTTCGGCGGGGCCGGCAGCGACGTGCTGAGCGGCGGCGGCGGCAACGACATCCTGGATGGCGGCGACGGCGACGACATCCTGTCCGGCGGGGCCGGCAACGACATCCTGTCCGGCGGCAACGGAAACGACATCATCGACGGCGGATCGGGCGATGACGTGATGTTCGGCGGCGACGGCAACGACGTGCTCTCCGGCGGTTCGGGCAACGATGTGCTCGACGGCGGCGTCGGCAACGATACCCTTTCCGGCGGCTCAGGAAACGACGTGCTGTTCGGCGGCGACGGAAACGACACCCTCGGCGGCGACGCCGGCGACGATGTGCTGAACGGCGGCAGCGGCAACGACATCCTCTTCGGCGGTCCCGGCAACGACATCCTGGACGGCGGCGCCGGCAGCGACACGCTGTTCGGCGGCGCGGGCAACGACACCTTCGTCTTCACCGGCGGCGGCGGCCAGGATGTCGTGATGGACTTCAAGCAGGGTGACGACGTCCTCCAGATCGCCCGCAACATCAACGGCCTGGACATCGGCAACGCCGCCGACGTGGCGGCCCGCGTTCTCGACGTCGGCGGTAACGCGGTCATCGATCTGGGCAACGGCGACACCGTGACCCTGATGAACGTCAACGCCCAGGATGTGCAGAACAACCCCAACGCCTTCTTCGTGATCAGCTAAAGCCCACCCGGCGGCGGTCCCCACTTCAGCCCGGGGATCGCCGCCGGTTTCCACGACAACCGCAAATCCCGATCGGACGCCGATGCTCCCGACCTCCCTCGCGATACAGATCGATGCCGGTGCATCCGCCGGTGTCCCCACTGCCCGCCTCCATGGTATCGGCAGCGATTTCGTCATGGCAGTCTGGGAAACCGCGTCGGGGAAGCATCGGTGCCGCATCGTCCCGTCGGTCGACGGCGCGGAGGCCCCCCGTCCCTATACCCTGCTCACCGTCCCCACTTCCTGGGGCGGCGAACGCACGCTGGCGTTCCTGCGCTGCCCGGCAGGCACCGGCGTCATCGGCTTCCATGACGAAAACGACCGCGCCGTCGCGACCGCCCCGGCGAATGCGCCCGCCAGCTTCGACGCCGCCTTGCTGCTGAGCGGCCTGGACGGCGCTGCGCGGCTGCGGGTCGTCCGCCTGCTGCTGGATTTCTGCCGCAGCGCCTTCAGCCTTCAGAACGATCCGCTGTTCGCCGGCCTGTGCCGCCGCCTGATCCTCGAGCTTTCGCCGACACCGACCGTCCTCACGGCCCGCTGCGCACCGACCCGGCATCTGGTCCTGTGCGACGGCAGCGTTTCCGCCGGATTCGGCGAGGTCACCGCCACCGTCGTCCTGACCGGCTCCGCAATGCGCCGCCTGGATGTTTCCCCGACGATAGGGCCGGTCGCGGACAAGCGGGGCCGTTTGCCGCTCCACCTCGTCATCGACCGTGCGCTGTGCGGCTCGGAAACCCTGGTGGTCCTGCTTGGCCGCACAGGTCTTGCCTGCCGCACCGTTTCCGGCGCATCCGGCGAACTGCCGACGCTGCTGGAGTGGCTGGAGCGCCGCAAACCCTGCCCTCCCGCTCTCCGCGACCACGTCATGCGCGCGCTTGCGGTACGGGCGGCCGACGAGCCGCAGGCGGCGGCGGCCGTCCGAGAACTTCAGGTCCTGATGCCGCTGCCGCGCCGGCACGTCGCCTCGCCCGACCGTCCCGTCGGCGGCGACGTCGACGTGGCCGTTTCGACCGGCGACGGCGGGCTGTTCGTGTCCGGCTGGCTGCACGACCCGCACGGCATGGTCGAGGGCCTGCGCGTCGTGTCGCCCTTCGGCGACGAGCGCATCATCACGGACCTGCCCCACCGCTTCCCGCGCGAGGACGTTGCGGCAATCTACAAATCGTCCGCCCCCGCGGGCTTCGCCGCCTTCCTTCCCGGCGCCCTCGACCCGGCCCCGGTCCTGCAATACCGTTGCGAGTTGCTGTTGCGCTCCGGTGGCAGGATCGACATCGTTCCGCCGCCCCGCCCGCTCAACCCGGCGGACGTGCGGGCCGCCGTGCTCGGCAGCATGCCGCCGCACCATGTCGGCCAGGCAGCGCTGGAAACCTGCATCGCCCCGGCGGTCGCTCCGATCCACGCGTCGATGGTTGCCGATCTGCCTGCGCCGGAAGTGATCCACTATGGCAGGCCTATCACCGACCCCGCCGTGTCGATCATCGTCCCGCTCTACAAGAACCTCGAGTTCCTGCGTTTCCAGCTCGCCGCCTTCGCGATCGATCCGACAGTAAACAGCCCAGGCGGCGCCGAGATCATCCTAGTCCTCGACAGCCCCGAGCAGCGGGCCGAGCTTCAGCACTATCTGCACGGGTTGTTCGGTCTCTACGCGATGCCGCTGACCCTGGTGGTCCACGCCGCCAACCATGGCTACTCCAGCGCCAACAACTCCGGCGCCGCCGTCGCCCGTGCCCGCCACCTGCTGTTCCTCAACTCCGACGTGATCCCCGACCGTTCCGGCTGGCTGCCGCTGCTGTGCGCCGAACTGGAAGCCTCGCCCACGACCGGCGCCGTCGGCCCCAAGCTGCTGTTCGAAGACGACTCGCTCCAGCACGCCGGCCTGTACTTCGGCCGCGACTACAAGGGCCGCTGGATCAACCAGCACTTCCACAAGGGCATGCCGCGCGACTTCGCCCCTGCCTGTCAGCCGCGCGCGGTCCCCGGCGTCACGGGCGCCTGCCTGCTGATGCCGGCCGACCTGTTCCACGAGATCGGCGGCTTCACCAGCGACTACATCATCGGCGACTACGAGGATTCGGACCTCTGCCTCAAGATCCGCGCCGCCGGCCGCGAGATCCGCTACGTCCCGGCCGCCGAGCTGTACCATCTGGAGCGCCAGTCGATCAGCCGCCACGCAGGCTACACGCGCGGCGTCGCCTCCGAATACAACGCATGGCTCCACGCCGGCCGCTGGTCCGGCCTGATGGAAGACCTGATGAACCGCGACTGGACGGCCGGCGGGCTTTCCGCCCTCGCCCAGAAAAGCCTCGCCACGAGACGCCGTAACCGCAGCAGAAAGGCTCCGGCAGCAGCATGAGCACGCCCCAACCGATTTCCTCCGCCCTGCCCGCCAATCAGCGCGTGATCAAGCTTCTGGTCCGCCAGGACGTGCGCGACGCCCAGCGGCTCGACTGGCTGTGCGAGAGCATCGCGCGGAACCGCTTCCTGCCGGTGCCACCGTCGGAGAACATCTTCGTCGGCGACGGCGATTTCCGCGCGATCGGGGCCGAGTTCCTGCGCCATTTCGTGAAGCTCGGCGATCTGCGCGAAACCGACAAGGTACTGGAGATCGGCTGCGGCATCGGCCGCATGGCGGTCCCGCTGACCCAGTACCTGACGACCGGCACCTATGACGGCATGGACGTGGTCGCCGACGGCATCACCTGGTGCAGCCAGAACGTCACGCCGGCCTATCCCGCCTTCCGCTTCCATCACATGGACGTGGCGAACGACCTGTATAACCCGCAGGGCCGGATCGATCCGGGCGCCGTCGCCCTGCCCTTCGCCGACAAGGGCTTCGACTTTATCCTGCTGACCTCCGTCCTGACCCACCTTCAAGGTGCCGAGACGCTGGCCTATGCGTGGGAGATCAGCCGGCTGCTGAATCCTGGCGGACGCTGCTTCCTCAGCCTGTTCCTGATGAACGACACGGCCCTGGAAGGGCTGCGCTCCGGCGACAACCGCCTGGCCTTCAACCCGGATGAAGTCGGCCCGACCTGGCTCGCCAACCCGGAGGTCCCCTCCGCCGCCGTCGCCCATGACGAGGAAGCCCTGCTGGACATGTTCGCCGGCGTCGGCCTCAAGCCCGCCAAGCCGGTCGTCTACGGGACCTGGTGCGGCCGGCCCAACGCCGTCAGCTACCAGGACCTGCTGGTGCTGGAAAAGGTCGGGTCGCCATGACATCTGTCCGGAGCCGCCCGGCCCCGCTCCCCCGCGTCCTGTTCGTCTGCCACAACCACCCGAGCTTCCATCCCGGCGGCACGGAGATCTTCGCCCACGACCTGTTCCGCCACATGAAGGACGTGGACGGGATCGAGGCGATGTTCCTCGCCTGCACCAACAAGGTCCACCGGGAACAGAAGCCCGGCACCAACTTCCAGACGGTCGGCCGCAGCGCCGACGAACTGGTCCTGTGGGCCGGCCATTTCGACCGCTTCTACCAGAGCCAGATCGACCTGCACGGCATCGTGCCGGACCTGTCCAACCTGCTCCAGTCGTTCCGCCCGGACATCGTCCACATCCACCACACGCTGCTGCTGGGCGTGGAGATGCTGTTCCTGATCCGGCGCGTCGTGCCGCAGGCGCGCATCGTCTATACCCTGCACGACTACTATCCGATCTGCGCCAACGACGGCCAGATGGTCACGACCGACGGCCACAGGCTCTGCACCGGCGCTTCGCCCGACGCCTGCCACCGCTGCTTTCCCGACCGCACGCCCGACAAGTTCGTCCTGCGCGAGAAGCACCTGAAGAGCATGCTGTCGCTGGTCGATCAGTTCGTTTCGCCCAGCCATTTCCTGCGCGAACGCTATATCGCCTGGGGCCTGCCGGCCGACAGGATCGCCGTGCTGCGCAACGGCCGCCCGGCGGACGACATGATCGCCAAGCCGACCGTCCCCATGGCGGTCCGGAACAAGAAATCCGCCCGCCGCAACGTCTTCGGCTATTTCGGCAACCTCAGCCCCTACAAGGGCATCCGCGTCGCCCTTGAGGCCGCGAAGGAGCTGTCGAAGGACCAGGACTTCGTCCTTCACGTCCATGGCGGAATGCCGTTCCAGACCGAGGACTTCAAGGCGGAGATCGAAGCGCTGTCCGCCGCGGCAGGCGCGAAGGTCATCCGCCACGGCGCCTACCGCCGCGACGAGATGGCGAAGCTGCTCGCCGCCGTCGACTGGGTCATCACGCCGTCGATCTGGTGGGAGAACGCGCCGCTGGTGATCCAGGAAGCCTTTCAGCAGCGCCGCCCCGTCATTTGCAGCGACATCGGCGGCATGGCCGAGGCCGTCACCAACGGCCATGACGGCCTGCATTTCCGCGCCGGCGACCCGGCCGATCTGGCCCGCGCCATGCGCAGGGCCATCAGCGAGACGGGCCTGTGGGAATGCCTTTCCTCCAACATCGCGCGTGTGCCGAGCCTGGCCGATAGCGCCGCGGAACACCGCGCCCTCTATGCCGACCTGACGACGGCCGCATCCTTGCGGAGTTCCGGACGATGACCAATACCGTAACCCAGATCAACCCTAAGGCCGATATCCAGATCGCCGTCCTGGTGGACGAGAAGACCCTGCTGCTGTTCGGCTGGATCGACCGCGCGCTGCCGTCCTCCGGCGCCGCCAACTTCTCCGAAGGCGTCGATTCGGCTGGAACCTATGACGGCCACTTCTGGCCGCGCGACGAAGGTTCCTACTGGTTCGTGGCGCTGCTGCGGTTCGACAACATAGCACAGATCCGGCCGCAGCGGCTCAGCATCACCGGGGCGGACCGGGGCACCCGCTACACGATCCCGCCGATCCAGAACATCAAGATCAATCCCTGGACCCTGCTTTCCACGCTGAAGGAAGACATGCCGGAAGCGATGCCGGTCGTCTTCGAGTTCCTGCACAAGAACCTCGGAGAGGCTGCTCCGTCCGAACGCACGACCCGCCTGATGCTGGCCTTTCTCCAGGCGATGGCGCAGCCGGACGGCTTCGCCGAGATCTTCGGCTGCATGACCGGACTGGGAGCGCTGGTCCAGGGCTGGTCGTTCAACCTGATCGCGGGGGAGCACGACCTCCTGATCGAGACCGACGCCTGCCGCAGCTTCGGCAGCATCATCGGCAGCTTCGAGCGCTCCGACCTGCCGTCGACGGCGCGCGGCGTGCTGGGCGTCATGACCGGGGCCGACACGCTCGACCTCAGCCGCATCCGGCGGATCTACTACAAGGCGGCCAAGGGCTGGTGCTATCTCGAGATCTTCGAGAACCGCACGCTGCTGAACGACCAGAGCGCCGTCCCGCATCTCCGCGCCATGCTGCCGACCCTGACCGGAGATCCTTCGGTGCTTCGCACGCTGAAGCGCCTGTCCAACGCCCAGTACGAAGGGTTCGAGACCGTCAGCCGGCTGGAAGTTCCCGTCCGCGTCGGCCTCGACACCGCCGTCCGCGTTCCCGGCGCCGGAACCCTCGTGACCGGCTGGGTGCTCGATCCCGACCACCACGTCAGCGCCATCACGCTGAAGGGCATCGGCGTTTCCGCCCGGATCGACCTGGACTGGTGCCGCACCAACCGGCGCGACGTCAGCGAGGCCTTCGCCAAGGATGCGCCGTTCGCCGGCAAGATCGTACCGGGCCAGGACGCCCACGGTTTTCTAGCCTTTGTTCCGGAGCCTGCCGATTCGCCCGAACAGTGCGAACGGTATCTGGAGCTGTCGCTGGCCGACGACGCCTGCGCCTTCATGCCGGTCGCGACATCGAAGGCCGGCGCCCCGGCGCTGCGCCGTCTGCTCTCGATCATCAACCTGAACGATCCGGCGTCGGAAACCATCATCTCCCGCCATATCGGCCCGCTGGTCCAGGCCGCCGGCAGCGCCTCCGCTTCGGCGGAACCCTCCGCCACCGTCTACACGATGGGCAAGGCGCTGGTTGCCCCCCGAGTCTCGGTCGTCATCCCGATCGCCGACGGCCGCGACGACATCGACGTGACGCTGGCCAAGCTGGCCGTGGACCGCGATTTCAAGGGCACGGAGATCGTCATCGCGTCGGG
>NZ_JCACHA010000763.1:0-10041 GCF_059503625.1 Skermanella sp. | reverse complement strand
ACATTCCGCCAATCTAGGGAATCCTACAACGACAGCCCTTCAAGCGATTGCCCTGACCTTCAGCATGCCGATTGCTCTTGCATTTCATCCAACTTAATAGGATAAAAATCCAGACTCAATCCTAACGAAGCGAAGCCCCCGCCATGCCCTCGGCAACCGCACGACCGCTCCCCGCCGTCCCCCTGACCGCGACCCGTCTGACGGACCGGCAGGAGGCGTTCTGCCAAGCGATGGCCTGCAACACCGGCGGGGCGGAAGCGTCCAGAAGAGCCGGCTACTCGCCCAACGGCGCGAAACAGCGCGGCGCATACCTGATGAACCAGCCAGAGATCCGCATCCGGATCGACCAGCTCAGGGCAGAGCGCCGGGCCGACCATCGGGCGGCACTCGAAGAGGCGGAAGAACAGGTGCGGGAGATCATCGCCGACGCGCTGGAGAGCAACCGCACGTCCCTGGCGTTGCGGGCAATCGAGTTCGGCCTGAAGCTGCGCGGCGTCATCCAGGACAAGCGGATCGCCTACCACTACCACCTGGACCGCCAGCACCCCGACGCCGATCTGGAAGATCTCGCCCCCGATCCCGAAGAAGAACTCGACGCCATCGCCGCCCCGCCGCCCGTCCAGGCGATTCAGCCCCCGGCGCAGCCCGCGGCCAAGATATCCGCTCCCACGTCCGGTCCTGTGCCCGAGCCTGCGATTGCGATAGTGACCCGGAATGATGACCATTCCCAAGCGGGCATGTCCCCGGCGGACACACGGGCGATCATCGGGCAGAAGGAGGGAAAAATGGCGGAGGGAGCGGGCCGGGGATCGAACATTCTCCTATGGCGAGTGAGAGTACTCGTCTCCCGAGACGAGCCTCCGCTGCGGGAGGCGAGATGGATGAATGTCTTTGTTATCCACCCCCAGCAGCAAATTACGCATATCTGCCAGAGCTTTGGTAATGCAGCAACACTGCCCTAGGGCAGTGTTAATATGGGGCTTTTGTCATAATTGCCGCAACATTGTGAACGGTGTACACGTACATTGGATGCACCGTTCACGAGGGCGGCATGGCCCAGGAAGATGAGGATCTAGTCGGCATCAACGAGATCGCCGCTATGGCTAAGGTTTCGCGCCAAGCGGTCGCCAACTGGCGCGCCCGTTCGGCGGATTTCCCCAAGCCAATCGCGAACCTCGCCTCCGGTCCTGTCTTTCGCCGCTCCCAAATTCGCGCATGGCTCAGGAGAAAGAAAGTACCGATGGCTCACGTTTTTGCAACTATCAATCTCAAGGGTGGCGTAGGCAAAACCACCACGACCGTCGCACTTGCCGAAACTTTTTCTGCTCAGCTTCATAAACGTGTTCTAGTGATTGATCTGGACCCTCAGACCAACGCCACAACCATGCTCATTGGCGAGGAGCGCTGGGGGAAGCTGAACGACAAAGAGCATACGCTGGCTCGTCTCTTCAAAGATGCGCTGGACCCAAGCAATAAGAAGTTTGACTTCAATGCTACCCTGCAGAAGAGAGTGTCGGATGTATCTGCGGCGCGGACTATCGATCTGCTGCCGTCCAGCCTCGATCTGATCGATGTACAGGATCAACTCGCATCAATACCCAGTGGACGCTTCTACGCTGTTCAACCGGTTGAGCTTCTATGGAAGGCGGTGAAGTCGCGGCTCGATGACTATGACATAGTCATTGTCGACTGCCCGCCTAATCTCGGCATCATTACGCTGAATGGGCTGCGAATCTCCCAAGGTTTTGTTATCCCAACAATCCCAGACATTCTCTCGACGTATGGCATTCCTCAGATCGTCCGGCGTATCGGGGAGTTCTCGAAGGAGATTGCTGAGGAAATCGAACCTCTGGGCATTGTCATCACTAAGTATCAAGCTAATTCGACAGTTCATAGTAACACCCTGAAGCAACTCTACAGCTCCAGGTCAAAATACCCACCGGTGTTCGACACAATCATCCCGCAAGCGAACCAGATCGCGGCCGCCGCGGAGCACTCTGGGTATGCAACTCTGAAGCAGAAATGGGGCTATAACGGCCTTTCTGACAAATTTACTGCCCTGGCACAGGAAATCCTTGCTAAGCTGGAGGCATGATCATGCCGTTGAGAAAGGTTCTTCAAGATCTGCTACGTGTCGTCCTGGAGGAGGTTGACCGCAACCCTGAGTTCGGACAGCGCCTAGAGGCCGTACTTAAGCTAAGTGAAGCCGCCGGCCAGCCTGTATCATCCTCGACGAGATGGGAGTATAGCGACGTGAAGCGGGGAAACCGTCGCACCCCAGCCGTGCTTGATCCAATCGATCTAGCCCGCCAAGGAGAAGAGACCCTGCGCCAGCGTCTCGTGGAGCTGTCGCTTGAGCAGCTTAAGGACGTAGTAGCAGATTATGGGATGGATCCCGGAAAGCTTGTCATGAAATGGAGGGCAGCCGACCGCATCGTCGACCGCATCGTGGAGGTCTCGCTGGCACGGGCCAGGAAGGGGGAGGCGTTCATGGCTCCAGAAGCAGAGGGTGACGGATCACAGCCGTAAAAGGCAGAGCCGGCAAATTCAATCGTGGCAATGTCCCACCGGCGGGTCTTCCAATGCTATTGTTTCGTACGGTAACTGTGAAAGCCGCTTGCGCGTAGTTCACATGCGGGACAGGTTCCGCAGCCATAACCCCACGGGTGTCGATTATCGCGGTTGCCAAGGTAACAGGTGTGTGTTTCCTCAACGATGAGGTCTACCAGAGCCTGACCTCCAAGTTGCTCAGCTAGTTCCCAGGTGCCCGCCTTGTGCACCCACATGAGTGGAGTATGCAACACAAACCGCTTATCCATGCCGAGATTTATGGCTACCTGTAGAGCCTTCAATGTGTCATCGCGACAGTCGGGATATCCTGAGTAATCCGTTTCACACATGCCAGCAACAATATGCCGAATCCCCCGGCGGTATGCGAGAGCTGCCGCATAAGTGAAAAACAGCAAGTTACGACCAGGGACGAAGGTACTGGGCAAGCCGTTAGCCTGGAGGTGGATTTCCGTGTCACGTGTTAGAGCGGTGTCGCTAACCGCGCTGAGGCTCCTAAGGTCCAACAAATGATCGTCCCTCAGACGAGAACGCCAATGGGGAAATACATCAAGGATCAGTTTGCAGAAACGGTGTCGGCAACCGAGTTCGACCCGGTGGCGCTGGCCGTAATCGAATCCGACGGTCTCGACGGTGGCAAAGCGTTCCATTGCCCAAGCTAGGCACGTAGCGGAGTCTTGTCCCCCAGAGAAAAGCACCAGTGCGCTATTTTTCATTACATGTGACCTTCGGTAGGTCCAAAATAAGTGCAAGTGTCACCGGTGCTATCTCGATAAACTGTTACCCGGGCAAGGCTGTTCAGTTGGGGAACTAGGCGCCGCCAAATCCACAGGCACAGGTTCTCCAAAGTCGCTGGGCCGAGGCCTTGGACTTCATCTAGGAAATGGTGATCCAAGCTGTCTCGAACCTCGCTCAATGCCCGCTCAAAGCAACCAAGATCCATCAACATGCCGGATACCGGGTCTGCCAAGCCCCGTAGCGTGATTTCAGCACGGTAGGAGTGTCCATGAATGCGTCGACTCGGCTTGGCATCAATGGCGCGGTTAAGGGTGTGTGCCGCTTCAAAGCGGAACTGCTTGGAAAGCTCGAACATGGCAGAATTCTCATCATATTGCGTGCTGATGCGCGAAGTAAAGTGTCAACGTGGTGCTGAATTTGCTCCTTAGGCTATCTTTGCCTAATGCGAACATTGCAAAGTTTATTACATTCATAGATTGCGTCGGGATAGGTTTAAACGTATATGGGAAAGTTCACGAAGTAGCTCTGCATTCTCCACCTTCTGGCAAGATGCCGAGGCGCATATCCCGTTTTCTTATCCAGACTAACAATGGTATTGAAAATAGAACCATCCATGTCTTTCCAATGACCTGCCCTGCAAAGTAATCTAGCGATCCAAAAGCCAGATACAGGAATATGATGCTATCGACAATTAGTCCAACACAGCTACTGGCAAGAACGGCAAGGATAAGCCGGCGCTCTTGGAGTGGGGTGTAAATAGTGAAGTCAGCAAGTTCGGATAGAAAAAAAGCTGTGGCCGATGCGAGAATGAGTGAGGGAGGGGAGACAAGAGCTGAAACGATTGTCCCGGCAATGATGGCTGCCAGAGACCATAATGCCCCGAGTCGCCTCTGGACCAAGTCTCTGAGAACCAATGCCAGCCCGACCATGAGCACGCCGCTTGGGGCCGTGATCGATGGAGCGACTGGGATCAGGCATGGTCCGTTTGAAATGCAGACCGTTCCAACATTCCCAATCATCCAGTTTGCGATCGGGATCGTGGCGCCGAACGCCACGAGCGCTACAATCCCCTCGATCTTTTCTCGGGTCATGCCCTGCTGTCCTCTCCTGCTCAGATATCTACCATGTGAGGATGACACAAGCCTGCCGGTTAATCAACATATCGACGACATCCAGATATGATTCCACAATATGTTGGGATGAGAACTGAGCACAAGGCCTACCACGTCTGGCATATCTGTCATAAGGCATGATTGACACACACCGTCGACAATGGTGGCCTTGCCAATGCAAGCGCAGCCAGATAAAGCTCAACCACCGTCACCCCTATTCGCAGCGCGGACAGAACATGCCTCGTGACCCAATGCCGTTGGATTGACGAACTACGGTCAAGCTAAAAAACCTAAGCGTTGTGAATTTGTTCGAAGTTGGTCCAGGAGCGCCCAAGGAGCCCAATGCGATTAGTCGTAATTACATCCTGCACTGGTGAAAAAGCGGTTGACAGTCCCGATCGGCTGACAATGGTGGATTTCTCCCGCGGGGTAGAGCATGTCAGATCTCGTGAGGCTGACCTTTCGATGCTCATGCACGCAGCCGAGCAATTGTACACTGGTCAACAGCACGCCCGCCTTATGCGCGGTATCGCTTCGATGCGTGCGCAGCTGCAAAAAACTGCCGGCAAACTGGAGCTGTACATCCTATCGGCCGGATATGGACTCATTTCTGGTGAACAGAAGCTCGCGCCCTATGAAGCCACGTTTCAGGGTATGGGTAGGAGTGAACTGCGCAAATGGGCCGATACCCTCAACGTTCCGCAGGCATTTCGTGAAGCCGTCTCAGCCCCTTACGACCTCGCCATCGTTTTGTTGGGGGACGACTATCTCGACGCCTGTTCCCTGGATGCTTTCGTCAAGCTTGGTGGGCCGACGATTCTATTCTGCGGAAAGAACACCCTGAAGAAGCTGCCCAAGCTTGCAAGCTTGTATGCGGTTGCCCTTACGAATGCCGAGGCGAAGCGCTTCTCATGTGGCCTCGTTGCGCTCAAAGGGGAACTTGGCTCTCGCATTCTCTCGCGGTTAGCCACTGACTCCGCCTTCGCAGCCACATTTCCTCTGTCCAGCGACGTCCTAAGCTTGCTCGATGATGCGCCAGCAGCTCCGCCGGCGCGGCGCTCCACCGCGCGCGCAAAGACTGACGTCGACTACGTCATCTCGCTCCCAGCGACGTGGAACCATAGGCCGCATCGCGCGAAGCTCAGCTACTTCATCCCCGAGTGGGATGACTTCGTCGACAGGGATTTCGATTTCGAAAATGATGTCCATTCTGGGGGCTCAGGCGACTGGTCAAACTCAGTCTACGCCCATCAGCTGTACCCTGAGCCGAACTACGACGGGATTCTAATCTCTAAAGTTGTTGCGGAGAAAAGCAAAAAGAAGAAGGAGCTCATCAACCGGCTCGGCGTGCACCGCTCGCTGCGCGTCCCGCGGCAATTTCCTATCATGGGGGATTGCGGAGCCTTCGGGTACATCAACGAGAAGGTGCCCCCTTACACGACAGAGGAGATCCTTGAGTACTATACGCGACTCGACTTCGACTACGGTGTCTCGATCGACCACCTTATTGTGACTGCAACGGAGGCAGAGAAAAAGGCGCGATACGATCTGACGGTCGAGAACGCGGCTGAGTTCTTGAAGACCCATCGCAAAGCAGGACTGCCGTGGACACCAATCGGTGCGGTCCAGGGATGGGACGCTAAGAGCTACGCGGCAGCAGCCAAGAAGTATGTCGATATGGGATACGACTACATCGCACTAGGCGGCTTGGTGCGTTCATCGACCTCTGATATCGTTGAGATACTAAAAGCGGTGCACGAGGTTGTTCCGGCAACTGTACGAGTCCACCTGTTTGGTCTCGCTCGCCTCGCGGGACTTTCTGTGTTTACGAAGCTCGGCGTCACCTCCGTTGACAGCGCATCCTTCCTGCGCCAAGCATGGATGCGGACGACCACAAGCTATGTGCTACCTGAGGAGAGCTTCGCGGCTCTGCGTATTCCGGAGGCCGGCAAGAGTTTCCGCGCCAAGCGCATGAACGAACACGCTGGTCTTGATAATGCGGCGGTCAGTCGCTTGGAACAAGCTGCGTTGAAGAGCGTGCGAGCCTACGCTGCGCGTAGGGGTTCAATCGATGGAGCCCTTAATGCCCTTCTCGAGTACGACCGATTTGTCACTGCGGACCGAGTCGACCTGTCTGGACCTTACAGAAACACCCTTGAGAAGCGACCTTGGGAGCAGTGTGAGTGCGCGATTTGCAAGCATGCTGGTGTGGAGGTCGTTGTTTTCCGTGGGAACAACCGAAATCGACGACGCGGCTTTCACAACACTTACGTCTTCTATCGACTGCTGGATCAGGTCCTGAGCGGGGACTCTCGGGGCCTCCCCGGGCGTCAGCTACAGCTCTCCCTGCTGGACACCTCTCCGTGAGGTTTGATTTTCACCTTCGAAGCGCTGTTCGTTCACGGCTCGCTGAGGTGGCAAGCGAGATGAGCGAATGGGAGGGTTCCGCAAAGCTTGGCGAGGAGGCTGCGCGCCGCCTGCGCCAATCCATTCGTTTCTTCGACCACACCACAACAGTTGATTCCGTAGAATGCGCAGGTATCGATGGCTCGGGTGACTATCCTGCACTCGCCTACGGTGACTCGTTTGTCTACCTAACGGTTGCCCAGGGCAGCGCTTACGCGGCCGACACCGTCCATGGACTTCGCGAGGTCGACACTGGAGTTCCGGCGCTGTTCGACGTGTTTTGGATTCCGCAATCGGAGCAGCACCGTTCGCGGGTATGGGACGCTACATTTGAGCGAATGTGCGGACTTACACTGCGCGAGGTTGTAGCGGCCTCGGATTACCGAGAGCTCAAGGCCAGGTGGAGCGGCCGCAGAACGTCAGTGTCGCAGCTGGTCGAACAGCTCATCCGGCCGCATGCGTCAGATGCCTCGAATGTGGCGATCCAACTGCGGACGACTGGTGAGCTGGCGATCGCTCTCCAGCTGTTGCGCCGATATCAGCAAGGATGCACTGGCGGCCCCACGCTATTAATTTTCGATAGCACAATGACGTTGCCTCTTGTGACCCGCCGCGATGTGAGTTTGTTCTACGAGCACCTCAAACGGTTGTGTTGTGTAGAAGCACGCCAGCGAGGGATCGTCTTCGCGGGTCTCTCGAAATCACACGGACTATCGGGCATCGACTTCATCGAGTCCGCAGCCGCCGAAGCAGCCGGTAATGATCAAAAGGCTCCCGCCGAGCACTGGTATCTGAAGGTTCCGACTGAACAGATTGACGGATGGGCCCTTCCAGGAACCGACGGGCGTCGCCTACCGCCAGCTGGCGCGGTCACGTACCTCGTCCGTTTTCATCGTAATGTCCCAGTGCTCCGGGTCGACTTCGATGAGATCTACTGCGCTGAACATTTACGCGACGAGTCGTCGGTGCGATCGCTCTTCCAGTCGCTCGACTACTGCTCTCACGATCAACGCTGCTTCGGATACCCATATCCGGTAAGGGCCGCTCACAACCAGGCATCCCTTATGGATGCCGAGCGCGTGGCGCTTCGCAAGCAGCTCATCGACGAAGCCGTGCGGGCCGGGATGAAGCGCTCCCATTTCAGAGATGCGTCTCAACCAACTGGTCACGCCTAACCCCCTTATTGAGGCGACCATGGCAAGACTCGATAACCTTCTCTCGCTGCTCGGTCCACGCTTCGGGGTCTTGGCAGAGAGCAGCACGTCGCAGTTGACGGTCGTAGCGCGAAACGGTGATGTTGCTATCGGTGACCTGTTCCTCTTGCCGTGCCGTCGTGGTCCTGACCGTGTTTATGTTTTTCGTGCGACGGAATATGCAAACGTTTTCAACCGCACTCTGCAGATCGGAGACGTTGCCCGTAATAAGCTGACCATGCCCGATTCCTACTTCGCAGAGGACCTTGCCGAGGAAGAGCTCGTTGAACTTCGCGGAATGGTGCTCGGATACGCTGAGTACATCCCATCGAGCAGCCTGTGGTCATTCAATCGTCCTCGTAGACTTCCACAGCACCTAACGGATGTCTTCCGCGTGGATCCTGCTCGACCTGAGTCAGGTGATGCGGTGTTCGAATTGTTGCGAACCCAGGTCGGTGACACGGGTCTTATTATTGGGTATCTTCTTGCCGGTGAACGTGCACTCACGTCAGTTCCCGTCCGCCTTCCGATCACCGCGCTCTCACACCACATCGGTGTCTTCGGCCGTACTGGTTGTGGCAAGAGCAATCTGATCATGATTCTTTTAGCTGCGGTGCTCAACCACAACCGCTTCCTTGAAGAAGGGCGGCAAGAACCACGCGCATCTGTGTTCGCGATCGACCCGCACGATGAGTTTCGAACTTGGCATGCCAGTACCGGTGGCGCGGATGGTTTACGAGGCATCGTTCGCAGTTGCTCCGACGAAGAGCATTCCACCCTCATTGCTCCCTTCTATTACTTGACCGCCAGGGACACGCTGGAGGGTCCTGCCGAGGCTCGGGTTAGGCTGTCTAGAGGAGATATTACGTCTGATGACCTCGTCAGCATACTGGATTTTTCTGAGCAGCAAATTGCGTTTGCTCGGCAGCTCTTCGCCGAGAATGGGGAACTCTGGATTAGTCGGCTATTCGCTGGCAAGGTTGAAGGGAGCACCGAATACCTCCCGGGCACGATTGCTGCGGTTGAGCGTCGGCTTGGCTTCCTCGCATACGGTAACACACGCCTCGTGTCGCGCTTCGATGAAGAACTAGGGCTTCCCTATGAATCTTTGCTCGCCGACATTCTCTGCGCTCTCGAGCAGGGACGAGTTCTGGTCGTTGACACGACGCTGCTCGGCGAACTTGAGCAGTTTCTCTTGAACACGGTTGTTGCCCGATCGCTGTTCTCGCTTCGGCGGGCTTTGCGACTGGCAAGCTCACCTGAGCGGCTTCGCACTGAGATTGCATCCGTCTTCGGCGTGGACGAGGTCAACGGCCGTGTCGGGCAGCGATGCCTTGTCGGTGCACTGCTTGCGCGGCTTGAGACTGGCGCGCTGCCATATATCGTTGATGGTCGTGTCCGGACACCCGATCAGCTTCCCTTAGTGAATATCCTTGTGGAAGAGGCGCCGAGTATTCTAAATCCTGCACGCATGAAGTTCGGAAGCGTTTTCCGCGACATCAGCAGGCAGGGTCGAAAATTCGGTATCGGGCTCGGAGTGGTTAGTCAGCAGGTCTCAGAGATCGACCCCGGCGTTTTGACTCAGCTCAACACACAAATCATCATGGCCCTTGGCAACGCTGATGAACGGCGCGAAGCTACGCGAGCAGCTTCATCCGACATTGGTGAATTCGTGCGCGAGCTTCAGGTATTGGGTCGCGGACAATTTTTGCTTTCAACGAGCCTGAGAGATATCACATTGCCAGTCCAAACCCTCTCTTTCGACACAATAACTCAAAACGTACGAGGTATACTATCATGAAATTCTCTGAGAAGATTGGCTATGCGTTAGAGCACGTTCTTGCGAGTCTGTTCATAGCCAAGGGTATTGAAGTGCTCCGAAGTGAAAGACCAAAAGATGAACTGATAAAATCTGATATTTCTTTCCGCTGGAAGGACAAAAATTATGTAGTTTTTGTCACCCACACCCGGACAACGGGGATGACGAATCGGAAATTCTTTCGTACATTCGAGGAGCTTGCTCA
>NZ_JCACHA010000762.1:0-10054 GCF_059503625.1 Skermanella sp. | reverse complement strand
GCGCCGATGGGAAGGTCCGGGGCTTGAGCATCTGGTTCTTCAGGAAGGACCGTTGGGGATAGTCGCGGAGGCAGCGGTCATCGGCGGCGACGCCGAGGAAGATTTCGCCATGACCTACAGGATCGCCTGCGGTCCGGACTGGGAAGTCCGCACCCTGGAGACCCGCATCGTCGGCATGGCCTGTTCGATCCAGATCGCCAGCGACGGCTTGGGGGCTTGGACGACGGCCGGAGGATCGCCACTCCCGGCCTTGGACGGTGCGGTCGACGTCGACATCGTGGCGACCCCCTTTACGAACACTTTGCCGATCCGCCGCCTGCGCCTCGACGAAGGGCAAAGCGCCGAAATAATCGTCGCCTATGTCAGCGTGCCCGATCTGGCGCTCTCGGCATCCCGGCAGAGATATACTTGCCTGAAGTCAGGCGCACTCTACCGGTTCGAGGCGGTTGAGAGCGGCTTCAGCCGCGATATCGCGATCGACCGGCATGGGCTGGTAGTGGAGTATCCCGACCTGTTCCGGCGTGTCGCCGATGCTTGACCGGAACACCGGCCGAAGCGTCCGCGGATCGGACACGCGCATGGTCCCGAACCCGGATATAACCGAGAGGGAGATCCTCGATCATCTGGAGGACATCTGTGCCACCGAGGATTTCAGAAGGTCGTCTCGGTGCAGTGGCTTTCTCCGCTACGTCGTCGGGGAAACTCTTGCCGGAAGGCCTGACCGCATCAAGGCTTATGCGATAGCCGTGTCCGTACTCGGGCGCGACGAGACTTTCGATCCGCAAGTCGATCCGGTGGTCCGGATCGAAGCGGGTCAGCTCAGGCGGCGATTGGAGCACTACTATCTGACCGGCGGAGCCGGTTCCAGCATCCGGATCGACTTGCCCAAGGGTTCCTACGTACCGAGCTTCAGCCGCGCGGCCCAGCCGATGCCGGCGGCAGCGAACGTGGACAGTCCGTCTGTCCGCAAGGGCAGGCGGATGCCGGTTTCAGCCATAAGGTGCGCGGCGGTCGTAGCCGGCACGGGCTTGGCCGTAGCGCTGATGTTCGGACTGGGCAGACCGTCGTCGTGGACAGTTCGTCCCGTGCCGATGGTCCAGATAAACGCCTTCGTTCCCGCCGATGCCTTGAGCGCGGAAATGGCTTCGGGCCTTCAGGACGAGCTTCGGCGGGCGCTGATCGACCACGACCACTTCACCGTCGTCAGTATGGAACACGCCGCCGAACCGGCGCCGGCCGACTTCGTGATGGAGGGAAGTGTCCGCTGCGTCGACGGCTGGATCCGGGTCAGTGTCAGACTGATGGAAGCACGCACCCGCGCTTACGTGTGGGCGCATGCCTATGACCGTCCGCTGGCTCCGGAAGCGTTCCTTGCCGACCAGACTTCCATTGCGGCAGCCATCGCCCGGCAGATTGCGGTGCCGGCAAGCCTATGACGGCCCGCATCTACCCGAAGGCTCAAGAGCACTTCGAATAACCGCAGTTCGCACAGAGATCGCAGCCTTCCTGGCGAAGCAGTCCGGGCTGTCCGCATTGCGGACATTGACGCAGGCGAACGGGAGGGGATATGTCGCCGGGGTCTTCCTCGGCCGACGGCTTGGAGTTGACCCGCTGAAGGGCGCTCTCCTTCCGGTTCCCGGCCAGATCCCCGGCATGGCTCTTGTGTTCCGGCAGGAATCCGATCTCGATCATGTGCCGCTCGATCACCTCGCCGATGGCGGCAAGAAGGGATGGCACGTAGCGCCCGCCCATCCACTGACCGCCGCGAGGATCGAACACCGCCTTCAGTTCCTCGACCACGAAGGCGATATCGCCGCCCCGCCGGAAGACGGCGCTGATCATGCGGGTCAGGGCCACTGTCCAGGCGTAATGTTCCATGTTCTTGGAGTTGATGAACACTTCGAACGGCCGGCGCCGTCCGTCCTGGATGATGTCGTTCAGGGTGATGTAGAGCGCATGGTCGCTTTCCGGCCAGCGCAGCTTGTAAGTCTGACCGGGCAAAACCTCCGGCCTGTCCAGCGGCTGCGTCATGTAGACTATGGCGCCCGCTTCCTGCGTTTGGCTGGGCGCCGGAGCGGGTGCACGGGGCTTCGGTTCGGCCTTGGGCTCCGCCTTCTTGACCGCCAGGACCGACCCGGTGACGTCATTGGGCCGGTATGTCGTGCATCCCTTGCACCCCAGATCGTAGGCCTGGACGTAAACGTCCTTGAAGGCTTCGAAGGACAGGTCCTCCGGACAGTTGATCGTCTTGGAAATGCTGCTGTCGATATACCTCTGGGCCACGGCCTGCATGACCACGTGGGCGGCTGGCGTCAATGTCTGCACATCCACGAAATAGTCGGGCAGGGGAGCGTCCTCTCCGAACTTCTGGCGGAACAGGCGATAGGCGTGGTCGGATACTTCCTCCTGCCGTCTGGATCCGTCCGGCATCAGCACCGTCCGGTCGTAGCTGTAGGCGAAAACAGGTTCGATGCCGGAGGAAATGTTGTCGGCGAACAGCGAAATCGTTCCGGTAGGCGCTATCGACGTCAGGAGCGCGTTGCGGATGCCGTGCTTCGCGATGGCTTCGCGGACATCGGCGTCCAGCGTACGGATGTTGGCGCCCTCAAGGAATTTCTCCGAGTCGAACAGCGGGAAGGCGCCTTTTTCAGCCGCCAATCCGGTCGATGCCAGATAGGCATGACGGCGCAGCGCCGCGAGCCACTGCTCGGTCAGCGAAACCGCCTGTTCGCTGCCATAACGTGCCCGGCACAGGATCAGCGCATCGGCCAGCCCGGTGACACCCAGCCCGATGCGCCGCTTGGCCTTCGCTTCCGCCTGCTGCTCGGGCAAGGGGAAGCGCGATGCATCGACGACATTGTCCATCATTCGGATGGCGACCGGCACCAGTTCCGCCAGCCTGTCCATATCCAGCCGCGCCTGTTCGGTGAACGGGTCGCGCACCAGCGCCGCCAGATTGATCGATCCCAGCAGGCAGGCGCCATAGGGAGGCAGCGGTTGCTCCCCGCATGGATTAGTTGCAGAAATACTTTCTGCATACCAAAGGTTGTTTTGCTGGTTGATCCGGTCGATGAAGATCACGCCGGGCTCGGCATAGGCATATGTGGCCCGCATGATGCGGTCCCACAGATCACGCGCCGGGACGGTCTTGAAGACGCTGCCATTGAAGACCAGAGGCCATGCATCGTCCTGGCGAACCGCCGTCATGAACGCGTCGGTCACCAGGACCGACAGGTTGAACATGCGCAGCCTGCCGGCCTCCCGCTTGGCCTCGATGAAAGCTTCGATATCGGGGTGGTCACAGCGCAGCGTCGCCATCATGGCGCCCCTGCGATGGCCGGCGCTCATGATGGTGCGGCACATGGCGTCCCATACATCCATGAAGGACAACGGGCCGGAGGCGTCGGCTCCGACACCCAGTACGGGAGACCCCTTGGGGCGAAGCGTCGAGAAGTCATAGCCGATGCCGCCACCCTGCTGCATGGTCAGCGCCGCTTCCCGCAGGTTGGAGAAGATGCCGCCCATGTCGTCCGGGATCGTCCCCATGACGAAGCAGTTGAACAGGGTTACCGTGCGTCCCGTACCGGCCCCGGCAATGATGCGGCCCGCCGGCAGGAACTCGAAACCGGACAGTGCCTGGACGAATCGGTCCGTCCAGTCGGCCGGGTTGGTCTCCACCTCGGCAAGCGCTTTGGCGACACGCGTCCAGGTGTCGCTGACGGTTTTGTCCACAGGCTGACCGTCGAGCATCTTCAACCGGTATTTCATATCCCATATCTGCTGGGATATGGCTGCTACGGTCGTCATTCCGCTCTCCCGTCTGGCGTTCGATCCTGAAAGGACCAAATCGTCGAATACACGCAAAAACAAGAGTTTCCGAGATTTTGACGATTGGCAAGATGAACTTTACGGCCAGCGGATCATTCGATCGACAAGCTACAGTTCATGGTTTGTTCCGAAAAGAGTCGCACTTGAGCCTTAAGCTGGAAGGACGGGTTTGTCTTGCCTTAGACATATGGACCGGCGGAAAGGAAGCGCGTAGATCCACAGAGTTTTCCACAGGCTAAAAAAACCTAAGGCACGGCGGCGGGCGCTCCATCGGGCAGAGGCCTGGACGGCTTGACCGTAGGCGGTCCACCGGCTTCCATCACCAGCCGGTCGCTTGCAGCCTCCAGCCTGGATTCCAGCTCCGCCATGACGGCATCCCGGCTCAACCCCGGCTGGATCGGCGGCAGGAACTCGACGACGATCCGGCCTGCATGCTTCCGGAAGCTGCGCCGCCCCCAATAGATGCCTGAGTTGAGGGCCATCGGTACGATAGGGATGTTCAGTTCCTTGTACAGGACGGCGACCCCTACCCGATAAGGGAGATAACGCCCGACCGCCGTCCGTGTTCCCTGCGGAAAGATCACGATGGGCCGGCCTTCCGCCTTGACGCTCCGGGCTCCCTCCACCATCGAGGCGATGGCACGGCCCCGGGCACCGCGATCGACCGAGATCATCTTGGCCTTGGCTGCATACCAGCCCCAGATCGGCACCCACAGCAGTTCCCGCTTCAGGATGACGGCGGGGTCATCGAGCAGCAGGTGGAGCTTCATGGTTTCCCAGGCGGACTGGTGCTTTGCCGCCAGCACATAGGACCCCTCGCGCGGCAGGTTCTCCTGCCCCCTTACCTCATAGTCGAGGCCCAGGATCGTGCGCTCCAGGAAGTGGATGGTGCTCATGTACCATTCCACCACATGCACCATCTGCCGGCGCGGAAGCAGCAGCATCCATAGAAGGCCGAAGCAGCACACCGTCGTCCAAGAAAAGAACGCGATATTGAAGAAGAGCGAACGGACGGCGGTCATGGGTCCCGAGGGTAAGGATATCGAGCGGGCAGCGAGTGCCGGAGGGTGTTTCTAGCGGGTTCTCGCGGCGGATTCCAGTGCGGCCTGCCGAATGGGTTTGCGTCTGGAGGTCGCGGGGCCGCCGCCGTCGGAAGACGCGGCCTACCGCCGCGCCGTCCGGGTCAGTTCGTGGATAAGGATGGCGGCCGTCGCGGCGACGTTGAGCGACTGCACCCGCCCGGAGCCGCTCAAAGTCGCGACGCCTTCGCAGGCATGCAGGGTAGCGGTGCCCAAGCCCTCCTCCTCGTTGCCGAGCACGATCGCGACGGGGCGGCCGTCCGATGACAACCGGTCAAGCGGTTCCCCCCGGCCGAGCGCCGTCCCGAGCACCTTGTAGCTGGACTTCAACTGCTGGAGCACCTTGGGAAAACCGGTCGCCTTGTAGAGCCGGACATGCTCCATGCCGCCCTCGGCGACGCGGTAGCTGGCTTCCGACGGCCCGGCCTGCGACGGATGGTCGGAAATGACGATGCGGTCGAGGCCGAAGAAGGCCGCCGTCCGGACGATGGCGCCCAGATTGTGCGGGTTGCCGATCCCGTCCAGCAGCAGCAGGGGCTTCCCCTCCGCCGCCCAGCGCTTCGCTTCCGCCGGGTCGAAGTTCATGATCGGGCGGAGCCCCGTCACCGCGACGACACCGCCATGGAGCACGGTGCCCGCTACCCGCGCGAGTTCGTCCGCATCGACCTGACGGTACGGCTTGCGAGCCTTGCCCAGCTCCTTGCAGAAGCCCGCGACGGCCGCCGCGTTCCGTTCGTCGAAGAACAGCCGTTCCACCAGCCGTCCGTTCCGCTCGAACAGGGCGGTGACGGCGGGAAGACCGGTGATCCGCAGCATCTTGGGCGCCGGCTCCGGCGGACGATCCATCAACTGCGGCTCCTCGCGGCGGAGCCGGGGTGCGTTTGCCGCCGGGCGCTGGCCCTTGCCCGGCGGCTTGTTCGAAGAGCGCGGTCCCTTGTTAGCGGGCTTCGAATCCGCCGAAGGCGTCCGGGGCGCGGACGCCCTGGTCGAGCCTGACGAGGGTCGGGGGCCGGAACGCGTGCCGGGCTCGGTTCGGGCGGCAGCGTCGGCGCGGAAGCCGGAGGAGGTCCCCGGCGAACGCTCCGGCCGCACCTTTTCCGGACGCGATCTTTCTGGTCGTGCCTTGTCCGGTCGTGCCTTGTCCGGGCGGCTGTCCGGCGGCGGACGCTGTCCCGTAGGCGGGCGCGGTCCCGCAGGCGGACGGCCCGATGGGTCTCTGGAGCGGGGCGGCTTGGGCATGGGATCGAAATTCCTGCTGGAAGCGGCGTTCAGCCCCGCAGCGTGTACCGCGCCAGGGCGAACAGGTATTTGTTGTACTCGTTGACGATCAGGGCCAGCGTTCCCGGCCAGCGCCACCAGTCGGCCAGCCTGACGGCATTGGGTGCTACAGGATGCGGCACCACGTCCGCCTCCGGCAGGGCTATGCTGAACTCCAGCAGGCTTCTGCGCATGTGATAGTTGGACGTCACCAGACGCAACGACGAATAATGCCGGCTGCGCATCCAGGCCGCCGTTTCCGCAGCGTTGCCGACGGTGTCGCCAGCTTGATAGCCCAGAACGATGCAGCATTCCAGCGTGCTGGGCTCCAGCCGGGATGCCCGCAGCATTTCCCGCAGTTCGACGCCCTGGTGTACGCCCGAAACGAACAGCGTGCGTCCCAGGCCTTCTGACAATAGCTGGACACCGGTGGCAATCCGGTCGCTGCCGCCGGTCAGGACGACGATGGCATCGGTAGCCCGGTCGGCCCAACCCTCCTCGCGCGGGATGGTCTGGGCGAACCAGATCAAGCCCGTCAACCATGCCGCCAGCGCCAGACCGGTCAGGATCACCGGCGGCAGCAGCACGCGCGCCACGCGCTGCACCAGAATCACGGCAGCCGCGCCAAGGCGCGCATGACGGTCAGACGTGCCGTCACCGCCGCCAGCAAGGCCGCGATCAGCGGGACTCCGGCAAGGGACAGAAGCTGCATCGGCGTCAGGCTCATGTCCGGCATCAGCCCGGCTGAAATCTCGCCGCCCGCGCGCGTCAGGCCGAACAGTGTCGCCGCGGCCAGCACCGTACCGGCGATCCCGCCACGTACGGCCAGCCCCAGCACATGGCTTTGGAACTGCCGGGCGACATAGCGGTCCGGCGCACCCATGACGTGAAGCAGTTCGACGACCGCGCCGTGGATGGCAAGGCCGGCGCGCGATACGAAGATGACCGTGGCGACGGCGGCGCCGCCGACCAGGGCCACCACGCCCAGGGCCACCGTCTCGACCGCCCGCGCGATCGTCAGCACGTCCTTCAGCCATGCCGCATGGTCGTCCACCTCGGCGCCGGGCACCGCCACCTTCAGGCGCTGGGCCAGACCGCGTACGTCGATTCTGCCGCCGGACATGGTCACGTCGATCAGCGCCGGCACCGGCAAGCCGGCGCTGATCGCGCCATCGCCCAGCCAGGGTTCCAGAAGGCCGGCCATCTGTTCAGGCTTCAAGGGTTCCGCCCTGGATATGCCGGGGGTCGCGCGCAGCACGCCCAACGCGGACTCGACACGGGTGTCCAGGCTCGGCTGGCCGTCGGGCAGGGGCGGGACCTGGATCGTCAGCGTGCCGGCCAATCCCTTGTCCCAGCGTTGCGCCATGCCGGACAGGACCATGGACCCGGCCAGCGCCAGGATCGCTAGATAGACCATCAGCGCGATGATCCAGGGAAGGAAGCGGCCGGTAACGTCACGTTGCAGCGGCAGATCGTAGTGGGTACGGAACATCAGGCGATCCGGGTTGCGGTGGCGTTCCGCGGCAGGTGCTGGAGCATGCCCTTGTCCAGGACCATGCGCGCATAGCCGAATCGCTCGATCATCATTTCGTTATGGGTCGCGATCACGATCGTCGTGCCGAGCTTGTTCAGTTCTTCGAACAGGTGAAGCAGCCGCATGCCGATGCGGTCGTCGACGTTGCCCGTGGGTTCGTCGGCCAGCAGGAGGCTGGGACGCGTAATCACGGCGCGGGCGATGGCGACCCGCTGCTGCTGCCCTCCGGACAGCGTGGCCGGCTTGTCGTTAAGGTGATCGCCAAGGCCGACCCAGCTCAGCAGTTCGGCGACGTGCTCGCGGACCTGGCCTTCCTTGGCGCCGGCGACGCGCAGGGGCAGGGCTACATTGTCCAGGGCCGACAGGTGGTCGAGCAACTGGAAGTCCTGGAACACCACGCCGATCCGCCGGCGCAACGGCGGCAGCTCCGCCCGTTTCAGCGATGCCACGTCATGACCGAACATGGTGATGAGGCCGCGCGACGGCCGATGGGCAAGGTACATGAGGCGAAGCAGCGAAGACTTGCCGGCACCGCTGGCGCCGGTCAGGAAATGGAACGTCCCCGGTTCCAATGTGAAGCTGACATCGCGCAGCACTTCCGGCCCCGTGCCGTAGCGCATGCCGACATTCTCGAAACGAATCAAATTCTCGGACCTCGGTAACCTGAGTCGGCGCGCAGCATCGCACGCCACCCCTGAGGGCGTCTACAACAGTGGTGCGACCGTTGATTTCACGGCGCTTTAGGAGCATCAACAAGCCCCCGACTTGCTTAATACCTCCTTAGTTTCTATAAGACATCCTACGAATCCACGAATTATTCACGCCATTTATGATCCTCACCTGCCCGACCTGCTCTACCCGCTATTCAGTCGAACCCGCCAATCTTGGCAGGGACGGGCGGGTGGTCCGTTGCGTCAAATGCGGCCATACCTGGATGCAGCGTCCGCCGGCCGATATGCCGAAATCGGTGGACCTGGATTTCATCCCCCCGCCGGAGGAGGTAAAGCCGATCCCGCCGGGATCGAACCTGCCTGCCATCCGCAAGCAGGACAAGCCGAAGGCGTCCAAGAAGCCGCTCGTCATTTCGGCCGTGGCGGCGGCACTCCTTCTTCTGGTCGGCGGCGTCTTCATGCGTCAGGATATCGTCGAATTATGGCCACCGGCGGCGCGTCTGTTCGAAACAGTCGGACTGCCGGTCGACGCGCTCGGTGCCGGACTTCAGTTGCAGCATGTCCGGTCGGAGAAGCGGGTCGAGGACGGGATCACCGTGCTCGTCATCGAGGGACAGGTGGTCAACGTCTCCGACCGCGAGCGCCCGGTGCCGCCGTTGCGCGCCGTGTCGCTCGGACCGGACAAGACACCGCTCGGCGACTGGACGTTTACGGCGTCGCATGAGACCCTGCTGCCGGGCGAGATCGCGACCTTCGTCAGTCAGATGCGGGAGCCTGCCGGCGTAATCGCCGAAATCGCCATCACGTTCCAGCCCGCACACGGCGGCTGAACTACCCCCGCTGCGGAAAGCGGACCTTCGGCGGCGTCATGGACCGGCGGCCCGGCGTCCGGCTTACTGGCGGGAGCAGGTTTTTCCTTTCCGCGCTCGTGAGCACACTTCGATGATGGCTGCATCCGAATCACCCGCCGTCCCACGCGTCCTTGTCGCCGAGGATGACGTGGCGGTCCGTACCTTCGTCACCCGGTCGCTGACGCATGCCGGCTTTTCCGTCGTGGACGTGGAGGACGGGCAGCAGGCCTTGCAGGCGCTTGAACTGGAACGATTCGACCTGCTGGTCGCCGATATCGTCATGCCCGTGCTGGACGGCATCGCGCTGGCGCTGAGCGCCGGCAGCCGTCAGCCCGACCTGCGCATCCTCCTGATAACCGGCTATCCGGCCGAACATAAGCGGGCTCGCAACCTGGATGCCCTGATCCATGGCGTGATCGCCAAGCCCTTCAGCCTTCAGGAGCTTGGCGTCGCCGCGCGGGCGGCCCTGGAGCGCTGAGGCGGCCTCTTCGGCTCAGAACCGGCGCAGCAGCCGGTCGATATAGTCCAGTTCAAGCTGCGGCCGGTTGAAATCGCCGGCGCGGCGGCGCAGTTCGTCCAGGATTTCGCGGGCACGCTGAAGGTCGGACTGCTCCGGGATGCGCACATCGTTGTTGTCGCTCTGCCCCACGCTGGGCAGGGACCGGCCTAGCGGGTCGCGGCCTCGGTTGGACTGCTGCATCTGCGGCTGTCCCGGCATCTGGCCCTGCTGCTGTCCCATCATCATCTGTTGCGCCATCTGCTCGGCCATGGATTGCAGGCCTTGCTGAAGCTCGTCCAGGGCTTGGGTCTGCGGCTGGACCGCCGCACCGGGCT
>NZ_JCACHA010000761.1:0-10131 GCF_059503625.1 Skermanella sp. | reverse complement strand
GCTCGTGGTGGCTTTTCTCACCGGTGGCGCCTGGGCGATGTACTTCACCGATGCGCCCACTCTGGTTGCCGGTCTTTTCAGGTTCCAGATCGACGAGCTGTCCCTGATCTTCATCGCACTCTTTACATCCACGACCTACCTGCTGGGCGGCTGGGCGCGTGAACAGGTCTGCACGTATATGTGCCCATGGCCGAGGCTCCAGGGTGCTATGATCGACGAGGACAGCCTCATCGTCACGTATGAGAGCTGGCGCGGCGAACCGTGCGGAGCGAAGCGCAAGTCGCAGGATTGGGGCCAGCGCGGCGACTGCATCGACTGCAAGGCCTGCATCCATGTCTGCCCGACCGGGATCGATATCCGCGAGGGCCTGCAGATGGAATGCATCGGCTGCGGGCTGTGCGTCGATGCCTGCAACGAGATCATGACGAAGATCAGCCGGCCGCTGAACCTGATCACCTTCGACACCCACAACAATCAGGTAGCAAAGTCGCACGGCTCCACTGCGCATGTCCGGCTGATCCGTCCCCGCACCCTGATCTACGGGCTGATCATCGTCGTGCTGGGCGGCATGATGGTCGCCGGTCTGGTGTTCCGTCCGCAGCTCGACATCAGCGTCCTGCGGGACCGGGCGCCGTTGTTCGTCACCTTGTCCGACGGCGATATCCGCAACGGCTATACCTTCAAGATCTCCAACATGACGCGCTATGCCAAGGACTACAGCCTCAAGCTCGATGGCGTGGCCGGCGCCACTCTGGCCGTCGTCGGACAGGAGGATCGGGTCGAACGGATCGATCTTGCCGCCCGGCCCGATACGGTCGCGACATACCGGATCTATGTAAGGGTAAGGGCGCCGGCGGAAGCGCTGAAAGCCACATCGACTCCGGTGACCTTCACCCTGACCGACAAGACGACGATCGGCAGGGGCGCTCCCGATGAGGTCGAATATCACTCCGTCTTCATCGGACCGGACAAGTAGTCCCGGATGAAACACACGATCCGTCCAGGCGCCTCAGGCGCCGGTACAGCAATGGGAAACGCCGATGTCCGTTGAAAATCTGCAAGGTCGCCACACCGGATCGTCTGGTGCCGGATCATCTGGCACCGGATCATCGGGCGGCCGTCCGCCCGGCTGGTGGTATCCCTGGATCTTCGTCGGCTTCTTCTTCATCACCGTCGCGGTCAACGGTACCATGGTGTTCTTCGCCATCAACAGCTGGACCGGGCTGGAAACCCAGCACTACTGGGAGCGGGGCACGGCCTATAACGCCGCTATCGAAGGCGCTCGCGATCAGCGCAAGCGCGGCTGGCAGGTCGGGATCGAGTTTCAGGCGCCCGATATCGCATCGGCCCGGCTGGCCGTGGATATGAAGGACCATTCCGGCACCATCCTCGCCGGTGCCCGGGTGACCGCCGAAATGGTCCGGCCGACCAGCGAAGGGCACGATTTCACGGTCGAACTCCCGGATCGGGGACAGGGCCGGTATACCGCCGACTTCGCCTTCCCGCTGCCGGGGCAGTGGGACATCCGCGTCGTCGCCGATCATCCCCAGGGCGACTACCAGGAGGTCAGGCGGGTGATCGTCAAGTAAACTCGGGTCCGGTATCGGCGTCGGAAAAGTCGTCGTCAGGTAAATCAGCATCAGGTAAATCAGCGTCAGAAGAATCAGGGTCAGGTGATGAGCACAGGCACCTCCTGTCTCCATTGCGGACAGGATATCGCGGAACGGACGACTGCCGGCAGCCGGTTCTGCTGTTCCGGCTGCGAAGCGGCCTATGGCCTGATACAGGGCCTGGGTCTGGACACCTACTACGCGCGCCGCTCCATCGACCCGGACGCGCGGCCTCTCCGGCCGGACGAGGACGTGCGGGCCGCCGACTTCTCCGCCCATGCCTCGACCACGAAGGACGGCCACGCGACCCTCCACCTGATGGTCGACGGCCTGCAATGCGCCGCCTGCGTCTGGCTGATCGAGACGGTGCTCAGGCGCGAACCGGGCGTGACATATGCCCGGCTCAACATGACGACCCGCCGCCTTACCATTACCTGGGACCCGGACCTGAGCGACGCCGCCTCCGTCACGGGACCGGTTCTCCGCCTGGGTTACCGCCTGGTGCCGTTCGACCCGGAAAAGCTCGACGCGGCGGAAGCGTTGCGGGAACGCGAATTGCTGCGGGCACTGGGTGTCGCCGGGTTCTCCGCCGCCAACGTCATGCTGCTGTCGGTCGCTATCTGGGCGGGTCACAGCCAGGGCATGGGGCCTGCTACCCGCGACCTCCTGCACTGGGTCTCCGGACTGATCGCGATGCCCGCGATCCTCTACGCCGCCAAGCCGTTCTTCCGGTCCGCCTGGAACGCCCTGAAGTCCCGGCGCACCAACATGGACGTGCCGATCTCGATCGGCGTGACCCTGGCTACCGGCATGAGCCTTGCCGAGACGATCCGGGGAGCCGAACATGCCTATTTCGACAGCGCGATCACGCTGCTGTTCTTCCTGCTGATCGGCAGATACCTGGATATGCGGGCGCGGGGCCGGGCGCGGTCCGCCGCCGAACACCTGCTGTCCCTCAACGCCTCCGCCGTCACCGTCCTTGACGAGGACGGTCAGAGCCGCGTCGTCCGTCCGGAACAGGTCGCAGCCGGAATGACCGTGCTGGTCGCCGCGGGCGAGCGGATACCGGTGGACGGCCGCGTCGCCGACGGCGTGTCCGACATCGATACCGGCCTGATCTCCGGCGAGAGCGTGCCCGGCGCCGCCCGCCCCGGCGACAGGGTCTTCGCCGGCACCCTCAACCTCACGGCGCCGCTCCGGCTCGACGTGACGGCGGTCGGGGAAGGCACCCTGCTGGCCGAGATCGTCCGCCTGATGGAAGTGGCCGAGCAGGGCAGGGCGCGCTACGTGGCGCTGGCGGACCGGGTGTCCCGGGCCTATGCGCCGGTGGTCCACCTGACCGCCCTGGCGACCTTCCTCGGCTGGGTGTTCATCGCCGGCGCCGCATGGCAGCCGGCGCTGCTCAACGCCATCGCCGTGCTGATCATCACCTGCCCCTGTGCCCTGGCGCTTGCCGTGCCGGTCGTCCAGGTGATCGCCAGCGGCAGGTTGCTGCGGCAGGGCATCCTGCTGAAATCCGCCACCGCACTGGAGCGTCTGGCGGAAATCGACACGGTCGTCTTCGACAAGACAGGCACGCTGACCGAAGGCCGGCCGGAACTCCATGCCGCCGGATTGTCCGACGCCGACCTTCGTCTGGCCGCGTCCCTTGCGGCATCGAGCCGCCATCCCCTGGCCCGGGCGCTCTGCCGGGCCGTTCCCGGTGCAGCGGTGGCTGCCGGCGTCCGGGAAATCCCCGGCTCCGGCCTGGTGCTCGCCGGTCCCGACGGCGAGATCCGGCTGGGAAGCCGGCGCTTCACCGGTGCCGCAGCCGAGGACGCCGACGAGACCGGAAGGCCAAATCCCGAACTCTGGCTGGCCCGTCCCGGCGCGGTTCCGGTCCGTTTCCGGTTCACCGACGCGCTCCGGCCAGATGCGGCCGCCGTCGTCGCGGCGCTTCTCGCCAGAGGCAAGCGAGTCGTGCTGCTGTCGGGCGACCGCTGGGCCGCGGTCTCGGATGTCGCGGGCCGTCTCGGCATCGGCGAGTGGCGCGCCGAGCAGAGCCCGGCCGACAAGGCCGCCTGCCTGGAGGAACTGGCGCGGAGCGGAGCGACCGTGCTGATGGTCGGCGACGGCCTCAACGACGCGCCGGCGCTTTCGGCAGCCCATGTTTCGCTGTCGCCCTCCACGGCGGTCGACGTCAGCCAGACCGCCGCCGACATGGTGTTCCAGGGTTTGAAGCTTTCCCCGATCCTCGAAGTGCTCGACGTGGCGCAACGGTCGGGCCGGCTGGTCCGGCAGAACTTCGCCATGACCTTCGTCTATAACCTGGTGACGATCCCGCTTGCGGTTGGCGGTCTCGTCACTCCCCTGATCGCGGCGGCGGCGATGTCGTCTTCGTCGCTGATCGTGATCCTCAATGCCCTGCGCCTGTCACGGCGCCGGCGCCGATTGGACCAAAGCGATGGACGCGCTGATCTTTCTCATTCCGCTGGCGGTGGGGCTGGGGCTGCTGGGGCTGCTGGGCTTCCTCTGGTCCCTGAAGTCCGGTCAGTTTGACGATCTTGACGGTGCGGCGCACCGCATCCTGTTCGATGACGACGACGTAAAGCCGTCACCGCGTGGCGGTGGGGTAACACCGCCGCGCCGCGACGACGGAAAATGACATGAAATCGTTCGGTAAGATCCACGCATGTTGCAATCTTGCGAAAAATCCAATTTATCACCAGAATGGAACATGAGAAGCAGACGGCAGGGGGGATCGCCATGCCTCCATTCGACATGGGCAGAGTACGCGAAAAGAGTTCCTTGGCTGACACCACACCCTGCGGCGCCTGCCCTGTACGTACCCTGGCGGTCTGTGCGGCCTTGGAAGCGGATGAGCTTCGCCGCCTCTCCGACATCGTCCAGATGCAGTGGGTCGAGGCGAATCAGACGATTTTCGCCGAAGGCGAGGGGGCCGACGCCCTGTTCAACGTGACCGCCGGGACCGTGAAGCTTTACAAGCTTCTTCCCGACGGGCGGCGCCAGATCACGGGCTTCCTGGTGACCGGCGATTTCCTCGGTCTCGCCATGAACGAGAGCTACGCCTACTCGGCGGAAACGGTAACGCAGACATCGCTCTGCCGATTCCCCCGCCGCAAGATGGAAGCGCTGCTCGACGAATTTCCCAAGATGCAGCGCCGGCTCTTCTCCATGGCGTCGAACGAACTGGCCGCAGCCCAGGACCAGATGCTGCTGCTCGGGCGGAAGACCGCGCGGGAAAAGATCTGTTCGTTCCTGCTGATGCTGGCGCAGCGCCAATCCCGGCGCGGACATAAGGACAACCCCGTCTATGTCCCCATGAGCCGTGCCGACATCGCCGATTATCTCGGTTTGACGACCGAAACCGTCAGCCGCACCTTCACTCAGCTCAAGACTTCCGGCGCGATCTCGCTCCAGGAAGGCAACCGCATCCAGATCGCCGATATGGATGGCATCTACGACATGGCGGAAGGCGTCTGAGACGCTCCTCTCCGCCCGATCGCCTCTAGGCGGGTTCCGCCTTGTCTCCCGCCGAGCGCTCCTCGACCTTCAGCGCGTCGGCGAGGCGGATCTGGGCGGTCCCCGGCTTCATCGGCTTCTGCTGGCTTTCATGCGGAGCCCAGCCGGCCAGATACAGGATCTGGAACGTCGCGGTCACCCGGCCGTCCGGCTCCGAATACAGCTCTGCGTACCGGCGCGCGGCATCGACCATCAGGGCGCGCGGAGTCGGGTGCCTGCGCCGGTTCAGTCCGGCATTCGTCTCGCCCATCCCGCGCAGGTCGGCCATCAGCTTGAAGGCGCTCTCGTAAGTCACCGTGATCGTGTCGCTGTCCACCACGGGCAGGGTGAACCCGGCACGCTGAAGCAGCCCGCCGGCGTCGCGCACCTCGGCGAAAGGGGAGATCCGAGCGGTGACGCCGCCGGTCAGGTCCAGTTCGGCTTCCATCAGGCAGCGGCGCAGCTCGAACAGCGTCTCGCCGCCCAGCATCGCCCCGATGAACAAGCCGTCCGGCTTCAGCGCACGCCGGAGCTGGAGCAGCGCGCCCGGCAGATCGTTGACCCAGTGAAGGCTCAGGTTGCTGACCGCGAGGTCGAAACTCGAGTCGGCGAAGGGCAGAAGCTCTTCGTCGCCGGCAACCCGCATGTCTCCTTCCGCCGCACGTACCATGGCGGGCGACAGGTCGCATTGGACCAGCGTCTCGATCCCCTTGCGCCCGCGCAGGACGCGGCCGGCCTGTCCCGTATGGCAGCCCAGGTCCAGCGCCGTGGGGAATTCGCGGACGACATCGTCCAGGCGGTCGCCCAGGCGCTCGGCGACCTCGGCAAAGAGGAAGTCGTAGCCGGCAAACCCGGCGGCGGCGCGGTCGCGGTGGCGGCGCACCGTCTCGCGGTCGAACACGGTCATGATATCGCGGTCATCCATCCTCCTAATATAGAGGGGCCGCCGCGTCGCACAACGACCGTAAAGGAGCGGCCCGGTGCGACTTCCTGGCCGCTTGACCGGACCCGCATACGGGCGCACAGCGGACGCCATGAGCATCAAGCCGTCGCTAACCCGCTTCCTGGCCGGTATTGGGCGCGCCGCGCTGGACGCGATCCTGCCGCCGCGCTGCCTGTCCTGTGCCGGCACGGTCGACCGGCAGGGCACCCTCTGCCTGTCCTGCTGGAGCGGGCTGACGTTCATTTCGCCGCCGCACTGCGCCTGCTGCGGCGAACCGTTCGACATCACGCTGGCGGTGGACGCCGCCGACACCCTGCTATGCGCGGCCTGCATCGGCCAACCGCCGGCCTATGGGCGCGCCCGTTCGGTTCTGACCTATGACGACGGCTGCCGGGGCATGATCCTCGGATTCAAGCACGCGGATCAGACCTATGCCGCCAGCGCCTTCGGGGCATGGCTCGCCCGCGCCGGGGCCGAACTCCTGGTTCCTGGCGCCGTGCTGGCGCCAGTGCCTCTCCATCGCTGGAAGCTGTTCGCCCGCCGCTACAATCAGGCGGCATTGCTGGCCCATGCCGTCGGCCGCCATGCCGGCCTCGCCGTCCTCCCGTCCCTGCTGGTGCGCCATCGCCGCACCACGCCCCAGGGCGGGCATAGCAGGACCGGGCGCCGGCGCAACGTCCGGGGTGCGTTCCATGTCCGGCCCCGGCTGGTGGAACGGGTCCGTGGAAAGCCGGTCGTGCTGATCGACGACGTGCTGACGACGGGCGCCACCGCATCGGAATGCGCCCGCGTGCTGCTCAGGGCCGGGGCATCCCGCGTCGACGTGCTCACCCTTGCACGGGTTCCGAACGGCGGTATCTGGCGAAACTGATGGGGCTCGCCATATAGTCCTTGAACAGCTGCATGTTTTTTCCGATCGGAGTTCACGGTCCATGGCCGAAGTCGTTATGTATTCCAGCCCCTGGTGCCCCTATTGCTCGCGGGCCAAGAAGCTCCTCAACGAGAAGGGCGTCCAGTTCGAGGAGATCGACGTCATGATGCAGCCGCGCAAGCGGGTAGAGATGACGGAAAAGGCCGAAGGGCGGACCACGGTTCCGCAGATCTTCATCGACGGCAAGCCGATCGGCGGCTGCGACGACCTCTACGCGCTCGACCGGGCCGGCAAGCTCGACCCGATGCTGGGACGCGCCTGATGGCAGGCTCCCTGACCGTCGCATGCGTGCAGGTGAACGCCGGGCCGGAGATCGAGCCCAACCTGCGCACGGCAGGCGACCTCATCCTGCGTGCACGCGAGGCGGGGGCCGATTTCATCGCGACGCCCGAGAACGTCGGCATGGTTGTCCAGGGCCGCGCCCGCGTGCTCGAGCGGGCAAGGCCGGAACAGGACCATCCGGCGATCCCCTTCTTCCAGGATTTGGCGCGCCGGACCGGCGCCTGGCTGCTGGCGGGTTCGCTCGCCGTGCGGCTCGACGGCGAAGACCGGGCCGCCAACCGCAGCCTGCTGTTCAGCCCGGACGGTGCTGTCGCGGCACGCTATGACAAGATCCACATGTTCGACGTGGACCTCGCCAACGGCGAGAGCTACCGCGAGTCGGCGACGTTCCGGCCGGGCGACAAGGCCGTGCTGGCGCAGCCCCCCTGGGGCGGCGTCGGCATGACGGTCTGCTATGACCTGCGCTTCGCCCACCTGTACCGGACATTGGCACAGGCGGGTGCCTCGATCCTGACCGTGCCGTCCGCCTTCACCGTCCCGACCGGCCGGGCCCACTGGCACGTGCTGCTGCGCGCCCGCGCCATCGAGACCGGATGCTTCGTGATCGCGCCCGCCCAGTGCGGCACCCACGATGCCGGGCGGACCACCTATGGCCACTCGCTGATCGTCAGCCCCTGGGGCGAGATCCTGGCCGACGGCGGCGAGGAACCGGGGATCGTCACGGCAAGGCTCGACCTGGGCGAGATCGAGAAGGCGCGCGGCATGGTGCCGTCGCTCAGGCACGACCGCAGCTTCGCGCCGCCTGCTCTCTAGAGTTTCGGCTTTTCAGGTGCCGGTGAAGTCCTTGATGACCTGCAGGAGCCGCTCGATCTCGATCGGCTTCTGCAATACCACCAGCCGGTCGTCGGTGGAGACGCCCTGCTCGTCGTTCAGCGACATGTAGCCGGTCATGACCACGATCGGCAGGGATTCGTCCAGGCTTCTCAAACTGGCGATCAACTCGCGTCCGCCACCGCGCGGCATCCGGATATCGGTCACCACGACGTCCGCCGGGTCTTGCTTGTGGAATTCGAGGGCTTCGATGCCGTTGACCGCCGTCGTGATGCGATAGCCTTTTCGGGTCAGGAAGCGTTCCAGCGCCATGGCTGCGATCGCTTCGTCGTCGGCCACCAGGATGTGGGGCATGGCCGACGGTTCGGGGTCAGGCATCATATTCCCTTGTTCAGTTTCTACGTACCGGCAGTGATATGGTGAAGCGGGCGCCCTGTTCCAGGTTTTCCGCGGTTATCCTTCCTCCCATGGCGCCGATCAGGCTGGCGCAGATCGACAGGCCCAGGCCGACGCCCTTGGTGGCGTCCTTGGTCGTGAAGAACGGATCGAAGATGCGTTCCGCCAGTTCTGGGGGCAAACCAATGCCGTTGTCGGCGATGGCGATGCGGACCTGTTCGGCGGAATGGTCCATGCCGACCGCAACCTCTATCCTGCCGGTCAGCGCCGGATCCTCTTCCCGGCGCATGGCTATGGCGTCGCGGGAATTGCTCAGCAGGTTGATGACGACCTGCTCCAGGCGGCCGGGCCGACCCGCTACCTGGATCCCATCCGGCATGTCGCCGCTCACCAGCTCCATGCCTTCGCTGGCATAGTGGCGTTCCAGCAGGTTTATCGCGCGCCGGACCGGCGGCACGGGATCGAACAGGGCGACCTCAGCGGTGTCCCGGCGGCTGAAGGAGCGCATCTGATCGACGATCTCGCCCATGCGCGCGGCCTGCGTCGCGATCAGGTCCATCCCCTGCGACAGGTACGCGATACCGCTCTGTCCGTCCGCGATCATCAGGCCGCAGTCGTCGGCGGTGATCTTGATGATGTTGAGCGGCTGGCTCATCTCGTGCGCGATACCGGCCGCCATGGTGCCGAGAGTCGCCAGTTTCGATGTCTGCGCCAGTTCCTCCTGGAGCGTCCTGTATTCCGTCATGTCGCGCGCCGTCCCCAGCAGCTTGACCGGCCGGCCTTCGGGGGAAAGCACCGGGGCGAGGTTGGTCTGCCAGATCCTGGTTCCTGCCGGCAGCTTCAGGACGTCTTCGTATTGGATCGGCTGCCCCGCGTCGCAGCAGGCGCGATAGCGCTCGACCAGATGGTCGGCCATGTCGGCATCGAAGAGTTCGTGCGGCGTCCGGCCGGCGACATCCTCCGACCTGAGGCCGGTCTGACGCTCGTGACTGGGGTTGAGCGCTTCGTAGCGGAACTCGCCGGCGCCGGCGACCCGTATGACGAACAAACCTTCGGCCAGATGGTGGAAGATGCTGGAATAATGGCTTTCGCTGGCGCTCAGGCGGCGATTGGCTTCCACCAGTTCGGCAGTCCGCTCAGCGACGCGGGTTTCCAGCGATTCGTTGGCCCGCTGAAGCTCGGCGGTACGTTCCGCCACCCGCGCTTCCAGCTCGTCCACCATGCGGCGAACCTCCATCTCGGCGCGGCGGCGTTCCAGTATCTGCATTTCGAGCGAGCTGTTGGCTTCCCGGAGCTGCGCCGGGCTGGGCAGCGCCAGCGCCTGGGGGATCAGCGGCCACAGGATCACCGCCGTGACGACCGAAATGGCGGCGGTGAAGGCCTTGACGGCGCCCTGGGCGACGTAATCGGGATTCCAAAGCGTCCAGGCGCCGAAGAAATGGGTCACGCCGCATGCCAGGATGAACCCGCAGAACATCAGGAATATCCATTTATAGGCGAGATCCTGACGCTGGGAGACGAAGTACAGCAAACCGACGGGAATGGAAAAATAGGCCAGCCCGATCAGTATGTCCGACAGCAGATGGACCCAGATCAGTTCCGGCTGCCATGTCAAGCAGAGGCCGTGCGGCAGAAAG